>CAZIYV010000111.1:0-11495 GCA_964543575.1 uncultured Pelotomaculum sp. | reverse complement strand
GGGCGCTTCCGAAGCTCTGGCCGGCGCGCTGCAGGACTACGGTTTGGCCACCCTGATCGGCGGCCGCACGTACGGCAAGGGCACTGTCCAGGTGGTTATACCGCTGGACCGTGGGGGCGCCTTGAAGATTACCACCGCCAGGTATCACACCCCCAAAGACAGGGTTATAGACGGCACGGGACTCAGCCCGGACATCCAGATCCTGACTCCTTACCTGTCACAGGCGGTGGCGCAGCGCTATCTTAAAAGCGCGGCAACAAATATAATCACTCTGGAAAGTGGTAAAACAGGGTCAACCGTTAACGGGATTGAGGTTAAGAGCGGCCAGGTAATCCAGCGGGAGGGCGCGTCTTACCTGCCCTTGAGGCTTATGTTTGAAGCGCTGGGCTTCCGGGTAGACTGGCAGCAGGCCGATGGGTCCATCAAAGTCACAGGCTTTCAGAAAGAAGCCCTTTTCTACCCGGGCAGCGGACGTTTTACCATGAATGGGCAGGAATATTCACAAGCGGCGCCAATTTTGGCTGTAGACGGTGACACTTACGTTCGGAATTCTATCCTTAACCCATTTGGCATTAGTGAAAAACAAGAAGGCAGTAAAATTACTTTTGAGAAATAATAATAACTGTGATATAAATATGGTTGTTTGGTTAAGAATAATTGCCACAGCGGCATAACTTATTGGAGAGGTGTACATAAATGCCCGGAACCGAAAAGTCATGTCCCTGCGGCAGCGGAAAGCCATACGAAAAATGCTGTGGCCGGGGGAAAGTTTTTTATTCCCTGGACCAGGCCAGGTGGCGGCGCGCGGGACAGGATTTGCGGCGCAGTCTAGGCCAGTATGCCGACCAGACTACTCTGGCCTGGGACGCCGCACGAGCCCAGGACCTTTACCTGGGCTGCCTGGACCAATCGCTGGCGGACCGTGACGATGATTTTATCATGGAACGTTGTTTCGAGTGGTTCATTTTCGA
Organism: uncultured Pelotomaculum sp.; assembly: GCA_964543575.1. Taxonomy (GTDB): domain Bacteria; phylum Bacillota; class Desulfotomaculia; order Desulfotomaculales; family Pelotomaculaceae; genus Pelotomaculum_B. The sequence continues at coordinate 10,524 of CAZIYV010000111.1, read as the reverse complement.
TTATAAACTGACCAGCGGCCAGACTGTGATAGAAGCCTTCCGGCAAGAGCAGCCCGCTTCCACAGACGAACGCCAGGATCTGCTGCTCAGAGAATGGGCCCGTTCCCGTATTTCCCTTTATGAAGTAACCGCTGTGCTGCCTGATGAAGGCATTGCCATAAAAAACATACTGGACCCGGGGGAAGTAAAAATCGGCGATGTGAACGCCGCAGGGGAGATAGAGGTAGGCAGCATCCTGCTTATACGGCTCCTCAAGGTGGGTAATGAATACGAGTTTTCAACCAGCGGCCTGGCTTTGCCCGCCAGGTTTAAGGAGCCTTTGCTGAAAAAGCTGCAGCAGGACCGGGAGCAATACTTTAAAGAGGGGAAAATTAATGTCCGCGGTTGGGGGGCCTACCTTAAAGAAAGGTCGCATCTGATCAACGCCTGGGTTATGAGTCTTGGTGGGCCTGAGTCGGGCTCCAGGAGGGCTTCCACTGGAAAAAAGGGAACAGAGCGCAGGACTGTCCTGCCCATCACAAGCTGGCGGGAAGTGCTTGATGTTATTGAAAAAGAGGGCTGCTTCAGCCTGGTCGGCAAGCTAAAAGACGCGGAGGGGATTTTCCGGCAGGCGACAGCGGCCATACTGGGTAAAAATCACCACTCAAAAGAGCGGGGCGAGGCCGGAGCATTGCCGGACGGTAAAAAAAGCAATTTTCTGCGACCGGTGATCGGCAACCTGATTCTGACGCCGCGATTTATGATTGTGAGCGCTGGTTCTACGGAACTGCTGTCTGAATGCAAGAGCATTTTAAGAAATCTCTTTCAGGAATTTATAGCCAGGGAAAAAAATCGTAATATGCCTTTTGATTCCCGTAGGGGAGCTTCCAGCTACTCCTGGGAGGATCCCAGGCACGCCGTTGTGGCCGCCGCAGTCAGGGACGGCATGCAGGCGCTGGGGTACAGTCTGAAACAACAGGAACAGGCTGTAAAACTCTGGTTTGATTACTGTTCAATTGAGAGGCCGTCTATTCGCAAATCTTCAGTATGGGTGGCTACCGTGATCTACACCTTTGCCTGGGTAGAGTCAGAGAGAAGCGTGAGGCAGCGGGATTTGGCCGGCCGGTATGGCCTGCCGACGTCAACGCTGTCTTACAGGTTTGGACTGCTGCGCAAGTCCCTGAAGCTGGTGGCTTACGACAGGCGTTACTCAACTAAAAAACAGCACAAATAGCTTTTGACAATATGGCGGGAAGCGGTTTTTTTGAGGAGGGATGGGTTCTGACCGAAATAATCGAACAGGTTATCAAAGTTATAACTAATTATATAGCGGCCATGGGATACTGGGGGGTAGGTATAGGTATGGCTATTGAAAGCGCCAACATACCACTGCCCAGCGAAGTGATTTTGCCGTTCGGAGGTTACCTGGTTTACACCGGCAGGCTGGAATTTTACAGGGTTGTAATGGCCGGGACCGTCGGGGGCACGGTAGGGTCTGTGCTTTCTTATTACCTCGGGCTGAAGGGAGGCCGCCCCTTTCTGATCAAATACGGGCGCTACTTTGGCTTTTCCATTAAGCACCTTGAAATGGCCGACCACTATTTTGCCCGCTATGGAGAGGCCACAGTCTTTTTTACCCGCTTAATGCCAATAATCAGGACCTTTATCTCACTGCCGGCCGGTATTTCCGGCATGAATTTTAAAAGGTTTGTAGCATACACATTTTTGGGTTCGCTGCCCTGGAGTTTCCTCCTGGTTTACGTCGGGCTCAAGCTGGGCCAGAACTGGCATGCCATTTCACCCTGGTTCCACAGGCTGGACGTGGTGATTGCCGTGGGCATCGTGGCACTGGTTATATATTTTTGGCGCACCCGGCAAAAGCGGTCATAGTTACATTCCTCATCAACAAAGGAATGCCTAAAATAGAGGTGTGTCCCCATTCCTCTGACGACTAAAGTCGCACCTACATATTTTAGGCAGCCCAGAACGTTGTTTTTAGAGTAGTCTTACCCGCCGGAAGGCGGGTTTTTAGTTTTTCAGCGGGAATAAATTGCATGGCATTTGAAATAATAGCTTTTAGCTAGGAGGTGCAAACATGAAAAGAATAAAGATGCTTCCTGTTTTGGTTTCAGTATTGATTATGGGTATGATGTTGACGGCCGGCTGCGGAGCAGCAAGAAAGCCGGTTCCGCAGAACCAGCCCAACGGTATTGCCCAGGCGCCGATGCCAACCAGCCCGGCTGAGGTGAGCAAAATCGCGTCTGATTTGTCCGGTGTCGCGGCAAGGGTACCCGGAGTTAACAGTGCAACGGTGGTGATAACCGGTACGACCGCTTATGTGGGTGTTGACCAGAAGGCCGGCCTGGAGAAAAGCGAGACTGACAGGATCAAGCGGGATGTCAGTGACGAGGTGAAAAAGGCGGAGCCGCGCCTGACAGCGGTGTTTGTCAGCAGTGACCCGGATATTGTTACCCGTTTGCGGCGGATTGCTGACGGGGTTGCTGCCGGGCAGCCAGTTTCGTCCTTCGCCGCTGAACTCACCGAGATCGCCAAACGGCTGTCTCCAACAACGATGTGAAAAACCGGTGTCTGGTGTTATGAAATCAAAAGTCATACTAATGGCAGCGCTGGTTTTTGCCCTGGTCTGGCCGGGTGCGGCTGTGGGGGCGCCTCCCAAGGTGACTGCGGATTCTGCTGTACTGGTTGATGTTGAGACGGGGCAGGTCTATTTTGCCAAGAATCACACCAGGAGGGCTGACCCGGCCAGCCTGACCAAGATCATGACAGCTGTCGTTGCCCTGGAAAACGGGGACCAGGATGACATAGTAACGGTGGGAAGCCGTGCTGCCTCCGTATCGATGGGCTCAATCATAGATTTGCGAAAAGGTGAGAAAATCACCCTGGGTGAATTGATTAAAGCGGCGTTGGTAACTTCAGCCAATGATTCCACTGTGGCCATCGCCGAGCATGTGGGTGGCAGCCATGACCGCTTTATAAAAATGATGAATTACAAGGCAAGCGCTTTAGGGCTGTTTGGCACCAGGTTTATCAATACTAACGGCTACCACGACCCGAATCACTATACCACGGCCAGTGACCTGGCTGTGCTGGCCAGGTACGCCCTGGGCAACCTCCGCTTTAACGAGCTGGTTCAGACCAGGGAAACTACGGTGCAATGGGTGGAACCGACTAAGAGGGAGGAAAAGCTGCGCAACAGCAACCGCCTGCTTTTCAGTGTTTACGAAGGAGTGGACGGGGTGAAAACCGGCACCACCCCAACGGCCGGCAACTGCCTGATCGCGTCTGCCAGCAGGGAAGGGCGCCGCCTGCTGGCCGTGTCGCTGCACAGCGATGACCGCTACCGGGACTGTATCAATATGTTCGACTATGGTTTCAAGGTAGTCCAACCGGTTATGGCTGTTAATCAGGGTGAGGTAGCAGCCAGCGCGGCTGTAACAGGGGGAAAGAGCCCCGCCGTGAATCTTTGTGCGGCCAAAAGCCTGGAAATCAGGCTTGACCCCAGTGACCTGCCGAAGCTGGAAAAGAAGATAATAGTTCAGGATACTTTGCAAGCGCCTGTGCGGCAAGGACAGGAATTAGGTGAATGCGTCTGCCTCCTGAGGGATCAGGAACTGGGCCGGGTCAGCCTGGTGGCCGAAGCGAGCGTGCCCAGGCGCGGATGGCCCGTGCGGCTGTGGGATGGACTATTCAATTCATAACCACTTCTTGGGTTCATGCATAGATGCTTGACTTTTACAAGTCCATCGACGATAATATATATTACTGGGCGGGTAGTTCAGTGGGAGAACGTCTGCTTGACACGCAGAAGGTCGTTGGTTCGATACCAATCCCGCCCACCAGTAATATCAAGCCCTGAGGGGCTTTTTTGTTTTAATGCCTGTACCAGACACCACGTTGAGCAGTGCTGTTTCATTACAATTAGCATTTTGATATAATCAGTAATTACAAATTAAAGAAATTAATAAGATAAAAAAATTGGAGGCTATAAAATGGATCAAATAGAAATTGATAAAATTAACAACTCTATACCTTTCGTGGAATGTAAAATCTATTGGAAAGAAAATGAATGGACATCTAAGTTTTGGGAACAACTGTATGAAAGAGGGTGGAGACTGGTTAAATCGGAAGAAGATTCAGAAATGATCGTTGTTCAGAATGAACAAGGGAGAAGTCTTTATACGGTCAAAGACAAATTAGAGATGCTAAAAGTATTATATAATATGTTGATCTAATAAGTAATCAAACGGAGACAAACGGGAGACAAACGGGGACGGTTCTTGCTTCGGAGACAAACGGGGACGGTTCTTGCTTTGCCTAAAGGCAAACGGGGACGGTTCTCGATTTGCCTAGAACGTGCCCCCGTAATTGCTGATAATATTGACCGCTTGGTCAGCCTTGTCATTGGCGGTGGAGAGTGTCAACAAGAACTTGTTGGCGGAAACGCTGTAATTGCCGGACTCTGTGCCGGCTGCCCCCGGGACAGTTGCATTGTTCAAATCGCTGACGGAACTGTAACGGGCAATTGGTTGGGCGTCATCTACGGTGAAAGGATTTTCATAACTGGGGTCCTGTTTAGTGTTGTTATCAAAAACCTTTTGGACACTGGTTGAGCCCAGGCCTTCATTCTGCAGCATTTTGGCGGTCTTATACGCCTTGTCGCTGTCTGAAAAGTAAGCTACGATTGTTTTTTCACCATGCATTTTTAAGCCACCCCTTTTAGCTTAGTGTGGCATGTGAAAGTTTTTTTATGCATCTTTTCTAATTTGCTCACGAGTGGAAGAAGCGGGGCCGGATAAAGCAGGTAACTATGAAAAGGAAGTGCTCAGATAGCGGCTGCAGGAGTGGGGATGTCAGATAATTTTAATAACAAGGTATATTAGTAATGTGATAAAAAAGCAAAATAAAAGTATCACCGGCGCTTCTTTTCTAAGAAATTTAGAATCCAGAAACGCCCTTTTTATTCGCCTGTATAAGCTTTTTTTTCTAATCGGGCCCATTACTAATCCTCCCGGAATATACCTATTATGCCTTTATAATTTTTTGATAAACTTTTTAGCGAAATTATCCCTGGTTATTATGGACTGGCCTCCGGGGTAGATAAAATATGGTTCATATACGTCTTCAACAAAGTTCCCTTGGATTAAACAATCACTCGGTGAAAGACAGGCGATCATGCCGCTTTTTGAGATGTTATCTTCAATAATTATATTTGGAGCGTTAACATGTATGGCCTCCCAGTAATTATTGATAAACGTGTTTTTTCTAATATAATGCGGTGCGTTATCGCCAAACAGCCGGATTCCTGTGGGACAGTCTATAAATGCATTGTTATCAATCTCTGTCATACCATTCAGCAGTTGAATCCCTTTCTTGCAATTATAAAAGACATTGTCTTTGATAGTTATTGGCCCTGTGGTTGGCGCGTGAGTATTGACCGCTTCCAGAGTCGTATTTTCAAAATAGTTATTGATTACAAAAACACTCCTGGGGAACTGGTCAGGTGTCGGGTCGGGTTCTTGACAGCCGATGGCTATTCCATGTCTGCCATACGTGACAAAGAAGTTGTCACGTATGTAGATATTATCACATTTATTGTGTACTCCAATACTGTACCCCAGTTCAGCTTTATAAATATTATCAAATATGCATTTTTCAATTACACAGTCCACACTGTTTGCAATTGCAACTCCCGCGTATCCGCAATTACGTATTTTTAGGTTGTTAATTCTAGAATTTTTTATACCGTTGGCATATATAAGGTAGAGATCGGATTCCAGGCCCGGCCCAATGAATTCAATGCCGTTGATGTTTACATTATTGATATAAGAGCCAGGGGACCCCTCTGGGTTGATTTGGAATACACTGTGTTCTGCCGTGGAGCAGTCAAAAATTGTGTTAGTTTCACCAAGTATAGTAAGTTCTTTAGCAAAGATTACAGGTCCTTTTATTTTATATTTACCCGCCGGGAAGAATACAGTGCTTCCTTTTGGAACCGCATTTAGCAGAGCCTGTATCCTTGACGTGTCATCAGTTTCTCCATCTCCCGAAACGCCAGAAGACACAGCATTAACGGCGTTTTGAAGAAGCTCCGGCTGGGAGGGAATTGTCCATGTTTGGTATGTCTGCCTCATATCAGCCAGTCTGATGTATGCGTTCTGGTATGATGAATTGATCTGGGATTCATTGATTTGAGAGGCGTCATAGAGGTTTTCAGCGTAAAACATGTTGGCATTAAATGTTCCTGATTCGGGGACTCTTACAATGGTGATTGTCTGGCTGGCGCCATCCCAGTTCACCTGGCAGTCATAAGCTTCTGAAACGAAGCGCAGAGGGACCATCACCCGGCCGTTAATTATATCTGCCGGTGCGCTCAGGTCAACAGGCTCACCGTTTATGTAAGCCTGGCCGTCAATCACCAATTGGATTTCCGTGTCATCTTTTACAGCAGTAACTATTTGATTTGTCGCGTCCCATTGCACGCTGGCCCCCAGGGCTTCAAAAATGACCCGGAGCGGTACCAGTACCTGGCTTTTTTGAATAATAGGAGGGACGTCAAAGATCAGTTCCTGGCTGCCGGAGGTCATGTCCTGGCCGTCAAGAATTACCCTGGGCGCTGCGCCGGCAGTGCTGAATATGCAAAAGGTCAATGCTATTGACAGGGCTATTACAGTAATACTTCGCATTAAAGGATCTCCTGTTTCCTGAAAGGTGCTCAATAAGATAATACGAGCTTTCCACACAATATTTTAGGGTCTCATTTAATATTTATATAAAATATTACTATTTACCTGTATTTACCAACGCACTCCTTGTTATCTACCCCCATTATAAGTGAAATAATGACTTTTTTCCAGTATGCCCCAACAAATATTTAACATATTTTCCCTTGGCAAGTACTCGTTTGCCATATATTTCCTGGCAAGTCAAGAACCGTCCCCGTTTGCCCCGTTTGCCCGTTTGCCTTTATAGGATTTGGATGGAGTCGTCGTGGCTGGTGAGTTGCTCCAGGCCGCTGTCAGTCACAACAAATGTGTCTTCAATGCCGACGGCGCCCTCGCCTGGAAAGACGAACTTCGGCTCCAGGGCAAAAACCATGCCAGGCTGCAGGATGATCTGAAAATTTTTGGCGATAACCGGCAGTTCATCAAGCTCTAACCCGATCCCGTGCCCGATGAAGTTAACACCGCTCCCGTATCCCATATATTGCTCGGCCAAACCAGCATCTTCAGCTATTTTGTACGCGCTGTCATAGAGGAGCCTTCCGTCAACGCCTGGCTTGGCTTCCCGCATAAACAAGCGCTTTATTTCGAGGGAAATGCTGTGCGCTTCAGTAAGTTTTTCGGATAGTGGGCCCAGGGAGAAGATCCTGGTGTGATCGACTATATAGCCGTTGACGACGGTGGCGAAGTCAACCAGGATAGGCTCGTGCCGGCCAATTCTCTTATAACCGGCGCTTTGCGGGAAAGACGGGTTGAGGCCTGTGCCGCCGGTAGGCCCGTTAAAAAAACTGGGGCAGGCGGAACTCCACCCCGACATCAAGTGGCCCATATGCGCCTCCTGGTTGAACGCCCTTACACGAAGGGCGCCCTGGTGACCCCTTTGCCTCATAAACATTTCTATGTATCCAGCCAGCTCAACTTCAGTCATCCCCTCTTTCAAAAAAGCGGGGACCTGGCGAAACATTTCTGAACTCAGGCTGGCCGAGTCTTTAAGACGTGCAATTTCATACTGTGTCTTGATCATCCTGGTTTTGCGGATGGCCTCCGACACATCGACAACCTCCAGAGGTTGGAGCAATTCCTTATATTTGAAGAACAGGTTGGCCGGCAATACGTCCATCTCCAGCCCAATTCTGCACTTGCTTTTTAAAATTTCTGCGATCTCGTTTCGCACATCCACCAGGTTGTTCACCGCGACCACCCTGTCCAGGGCGCTCTCCTCAAGAGCTCTTTCATAGCTTTTTCTTACCATTAAAAGCGGTTCGCCCTGGGCCGGGATCAGCAGGTGAGCGTCCTGACAAGTTCCGCTGAAATAAAACAAGTCGGCATTTTGGATGATCAGGGCGCCTTCAACACCAGCAGTGCGCAGGTGTTCCTGAAATCTCACTATCCTACCGTATAATTCCTCGCCAGGTGTGAAATGATGCTGTTTGTTCCTGATAATCATAATTACCCTCCGTCCTAAAAAAAGATAGATCTAAAAGCTATTAATTATTGATGCAGTTCATCATCAATATGTTTTATTTTCACTATTCAACTGAATAATTCCTTTTAATAAACTAATAAATCCTAACCTAACTTCTTCCGAATAACGAAAAAGATGACGGCATCACTTGTGGAACCATATGGAAGGCAAGGCATATCATGGTATTAGCTTTAGCGCAAGCGGATTGGAGGAAGAAGCTATGATATACCATGAAGTCAGTTGGATTCGCTCCAACGCCGGAAAGTTATGCCCGCAAGTAAAAAAGGCCGCCCTGGAATGGTATCGTCCGTTAAAGAAGATCCCCTGTTTTTTGCAAAAACCCATCAGATTTCTGAAACAGCTCTGGCGTAAAATACCGGTTATCGTTCAGATGGAGGAAGCCCGTTCAGGAGAAATTTCAGTTAAGGATTTCGCGGATTCAGTGGGCTGCCCTGTTCAGCGGGAGCTCGGGTTGATTCACTCGTTTTCCACCAGAGTAGGCGCGAAACAGCTGGAATCACTGGCCCAAAACAGTCGTGTGAGGAGAATCTGGTATGACCGCGAGGTCAAAACTGTGCTTGATGTGGCCGCACCCGTGGTTCAGTCGCCGCATTTATGGGAGTGTGCACAGACAGGCAGGGGTATTGTGGTAGCGGTTCTGGACACGGGGATTTACGAGCACCCGGATCTGTCCGGGCGGATAGTAGCATTTAAAGATCTAATCAAAAATAAAACAAAACCATACGATGATAACGGGCACGGCACCCACTGTGCGGGTGACATCGGCGCCAACGGGAGCCAATCGGGTTCTCTATACCGGGGCCCCGCCTATGAGGCCAGTTTTGTGGGAGTTAAAGTACTGGATAAGATGGGTTCGGGCAGTCTTTCGACAGTCATCGAAGGCATACAGTGGTGCATCGACAATAAAGAGTCCCTGGACATCAGGGTGATGAGCATGTCACTGGGCAGTACCGCTACGGAGTCTTATGTCAACGACCCGGTTTGTCAGGCGGTGGAAGCGGCCTGGTCAAGCGGGATCGTGGTTTGTGTGGCCGCAGGTAATGAGGGGCCGGAAGCCGGCACGATCAGTTCCCCGGGTATTGCTCCCCAGGTGATAACTGTTGGCGCGCTGGATGACAATAACACTACTGACCGGGGCGATGACCAGGTGGCTGGTTTTTCCAGCCGTGGCCCCACTATTGACGGCCTGGCTAAACCTGACGTACTGTCGCCTGGGGTCAATATAGTATCGCTGCGTTCGCCCGGTTCAAGGCTTGATAAACAGAATAAAAAGGCCAGGTTGGATAAATGGTATTTCTCGCTTTCCGGTACCTCCATGGCTACCCCTGTATGTGCCGGTGTGGTGGCCCAGATACTGCAAAATAACCTCTCCCTGACGCCCGACCAGGTCAAAGCCAGGCTAATTGAAAGCGCCAAAAAACTAGGCAGCCTTGACCCAAACATACAGGGAGCGGGAGTAATAGACGCCGACAGCGCGGCGGGTCTAGATGTGAAATGTGAGACGTGAGCGAGGGGGCAAATGGGGACGGTTCTTGCTTTGCCTTTAGGCAAGTGGGGACAGTTCTGGTGTGGGACTTGGGTCGTGAGACGTGAGACGTGAGAAGATGTAGGTGCGGGGGAGTGAGACAGGAGAACCGTCCCCTTGTCTCAAAAACCCGTGTCTCACGTCCCACATCCCAATTCTCACGTCCCATGTTACGCGGGCAGCGAGTTTTTGGGGTTGCGTGAACGGTCGTGCTTGTTCAGCACCCGCTTGCGCAGGCGCAGGTTTTTCGGGGTTACTTCCAGCAGTTCATCAACACCTATATACTCCAGTGCCTCTTCCAGGCTGAATTGTCTGGGTTCCTCCAGGCGCATGGCTGCCTCGGAGGTACTGGAGCGCATGTTGGTCAAATGTTTTTTCTTGCAGACGTTGACCTCCAGATCCTGCTCCCGGGTATGCTCACCCACGACCATACCCTCGTAAACTCTGGTGCCGGGCGTGATAAACAGGACGCCGCGGTCCTGCACGGAGTGCAGGCCGTAAAGGTTGGCTTCGCCGGACTCGAAGGCGATCAGTACCCCCTGGTAGCGTCCCCTGATGTCGCCCTTGTGAGGCTCATAGCCCAGGAAGAGGTGGCTCATCACCCCGTGGCCCCTGGTCTCGGAAAGCAGTTGGGAGCGAAAGCCGATCAAACCCCGGGCGGGTATTTTAAATTCCAGGCGCAGCTGGTCCGGGCCGAGGGGGCCCATGTTGATCATTTCCCCTTTTCTAGCCCCGATGATTTCCATAACCACGCCCATTTCTTCCTCGGGGATATCTACCATCAACAGCTCGAT
>CAZIYV010000110.1:0-11609 GCA_964543575.1 uncultured Pelotomaculum sp. | reverse complement strand
AAGAGCTGCTTGTTTAAACAAGATATTGACCAGACCCCTTTCTGCTCCTTCAGGTGTGACTTTTTAGGTCAAAGTTCGACGCATTTTGTTAAACCTCCTTTGTTGAGAGGTTTTAATGTGCAAGAATAAAATCTAGCATTGTAAAAAGGCTTTTTATCGGGTATTTTTATGGTATATTCTTATTTAGCCACCCATGCCTTTAACGCGGTACCGGCAGAGGATGAAAATCAGCGATGTAGGTTCGATTTCAATCGAACATGGCGCGTTAGCGCCGAACTTGTTTGGGCTTTCAAAAGAGACATCCCAAAGTGGACATTCCATCGGGACATCCCGATTGGAGACATTCCTCAGCCCCAGAGACTGGTCCAAAATAGAGGTGTGTCCCCATTCCGCTGACGACTAAGAAAGGGCTGATCTTGTAAATCTGATTTTAAAGGCGGGTTTTAGTTGAAAGCTTTAGTCGTGCAGCCTGAGGATATTGTGGGGCCGGGGCTTATAAAAGATGAGCTGGAGAAGGCCGGTTGGTTGCTGGATATACGTTTAATGGATCAGACGGGCTCTTTTTTGCCGTGTGATTTAACCGGCTTCAATGCCGTCATCATACTGGGCGGCCCGATGAACGTTTATGAAGAAGATGCTTATCCTTATTTAAAACAGGTTGATCGGCTTATAAAAGAAGCGATCCGGAAAGATTTACCCGTCCTGGGCGCCTGCCTGGGAGGGCAGTTGATTGCCAAGGCCCTTGGCGCTCCGGTTACCCGCAATCCGGTACAAGAAATCGGCTGGTACCAAATGTACTTAACACCCGAAGGAATCAAGTCGCCCTTTTTCAAGGATTTGCCCGGAGAGTTTCCGGTTTTTCACTGGCACAGCGACACCTTCGCCCTGCCCGGCGGCGCTTCCCACCTGGCAGCCACCGGTGATTGCGTCAACCAGGCCTTTTCTTACGGCCCCCACGTCCTGGCTGTACAGTTTCACCTGGAAATCACCCCGGCCATAATTCATACCTGGAACAGGGTATGGGCTGAAGATATAGAGGAATTTCACGGGCCCGGAGCCGTGGAAAAACTGGAGGCTGAGACTGATATGATATGGAATGGCTGCAAGCAGGCGGCTGCCCAAATTCTAAAGAACTGGACAAATCTGGCGTCTGGCCAATAGGTTGACTCATGAAGGTAGGGGGGAGGAGTGAAAGTGAAACAACAAGCTGTAGATAGGCACCTGTATATAGATAATTTAAGGCTTATGATGATAATTCTGGTTGTGATGGTCCATGCCGCGGTTACTTATAGCGGGGTTGGCAGTTGGTATTATATTGAAGGAGGGAAAGCGGATACAATATCTACAATCATTTTTATATTCTTTCAATCATACACCCAGGCCTACTTCATGGGTGTATTATTTCTTGTGGCCGGTTATTTTGTGCCCGCAGCTTATGATCGCAAAGGGTTCATAAGGTTTGTCAGAGACAGGCTGATCAGGCTTGGCCTACCCGCTCTGTTATATATGCTGATCATTCATCCATTCATTAGCTACGTGATTTTAGGTCTGTACTGGATAGAGCCAAAACCATTATTCCTAAGTTTTTACAGGCAATACATTTTATCGTTTGATTTTATCGGAGGATCCGGCCCTCTTTGGTTTGCTCTGGCCCTCCTTATATTCAGTGTAATATACGCAGCGGTAAGGCTGTTAATTGACAAAAAGCCCGGATACACCGGGATCAGCAGCCCGAATGCTTTTAATCTTATTTTACTGATTTCCTTGATTGGTATATGCACTTTTTTGATAAGACTGGTTCAGCCGATAGGTACCAGTGTCATAAATATGCAGTTAGGCTTTTTTGCACAATACGTAATTCTCTTTATTGCTGGAATCAAAGCCTACAGGCATAACTGGTTTGAAAAAGAAAGTTTCAGATACGGCCGCAAGTGGCTTTGCGCGGGAATAATACTTGGAATTATAATCTGGCTGTTATTGATGCTGACCGGAGGGGCGCTAGAAGGGAGTATAGATGCTTATATGGGCGGGCTGCACTGGCAGAGCGCTTTTTACGCGTTGTGGGAATCATTTGTCGGAGTATCCATGTCCATCGGCCTTTTGTCTTTTTTTAAAGAAAAAATCAATTTCCATAATACCGTGTTAAAGGTGTTATCAAATAATTCATTTGCTGCGTATGTTTTTCACGCGCCGGTTATTATCAGTATTGCTCTATTGCTAAGGCCTGTATTGCTGGCGCCGCTGCTAAAATTTTTAATACTGATAATCACAGGTATACCAGTCACCTTTGCCGCAACTCATTTTATTTTCAGAAGAATACCTTTATTGAACAAGGTCATTTGACACAAGGGGACGGTTCTCCTGTGTCATTTCGGAGACACAGGAGAACCGTCCCCTTGTGTCTTTCCATCATGGGTAGCCCGCCCATCTCCGCTGACCGGAATAACCTCACCCAGGAAAACAGGCTTCGCATGTGAGTTTACCTCCCAAAAAGCCTTTATCCGGGCGGGAGTTTCCCGCAGTGAATAATACCCCGCGCCGGCATAAATATGTTTATCCGCTTCAATTCCCACTGCTGTGATGCCAAGTGTTCGCGCGGTATAAACCGCCCGCGGCAAATGATAAGCCTGGGTCACGATTACCGCGGTGTCCACCTGGAAGATCTTTTTGGCCCTGTACATGCTGTTATAAGTGGAAAATCCGGCGTGGTCCATAAATATGTCAGCGGTGGGTATCCCCAGCTTTTCAGCATAGATACGCATACTATTTACTTCATCATAATCCTTTCTGCCATGATCTCCGCTCATAATAATCTTTTTTACTTTGTTATTCTTGTAGAGTTCCACCGCAGCCTCGATCCTGTCCACCAGCATTTCGCACAACTGACCGTCGGTGGTAACAAAGGCGCCTAATACTATGGCTGCCTGCGCAGCGGGGACGTCCTGCGGCCTGACAACATATTTGCTTCCTTTTATTCTGACGTATTGATCCGCTCCTGCCGCCCCGGCAGTCAGAATCAGCAATAGCATGATTAAAACCATCTTTTTGTTTTTAAACAAGCAATGATACCACCTTTTCATCCTGCTACTTTATAAAAACAAAGCTGAACTTGATTTTATGACAGTATGATGCACAGACTGCCAGGTAATTGTTGCCCGGAGGCATAACATTGACTCATTGATTTATTTGTATTATGTTAAACTAAATGTGAGTCAAAGACGTACCCTGGCTTTAGAAGGGAAGGGCATTTTAATGAAATTTTTCGGATTATACGTTTTATTATCCATATTAACCCGAAACCCTCTTCTGGCTCTGGTAATCCTGCTGCTGGTTTTCTTATTTGCCGAGCGCCGCTTTATCGGTATCCTGCCGGATGTTTTCCAGCCCTGGAGGCGGGCCAACAGGGTTGGGCAGCTAAAAAGGGAGATTTCTGTGAACCCGGCCAATGCCGAGGCCTACCTGGAGTTGGGTGAGATTTATTTCCGGCAGGGAAAATACAGCCAGGCCGTATCCTTTCTGGAAAATGCGGCAGGCAAGATGGCCGGGCATCCGCTGTTCCATCTCTACCTCGGCGCCTCATACTACTATCTCGGCAGGATCGAAGATGGGAAAAAGGAGATTGAAGAGGCGATTGCCGCCAACTCCAAGGTCAGTCAGGGCGAGCCTTACCTGTACCTGGCCGGAATCTGCCTGGATCAAAAGCAGCCCGATGAGACTGTGGAGCAGGTTTTTGAGCAGTTGATGTTGTACGGTTCACCAAGAGTATTTTACCTGGCCGGGAAAATGTTTTTACAGGCTAATGATCATCAGAGGGCGAGGCAGCTCTTCAGGGAAACCATAGAAAACTACGAGGCGTGCCATGGAGCGCTGCGGCGGGTCTACAGGAAGTGGGCGTTTCTCTCAAAAATAAGCCTTTTGTCTATGAAATAATTCTCGGGTAACTAGATAGGCAGGTAATAACTGATGCCGAACAACCATGTCACTGCAACATTTTTGCCTTCCGGCAAAAAAATAAGCATACCTTTGGAAACCACTCTCATAAAAGCGGCCAATGACGCCGGCATTGAGGTAAATGCCGTGTGCGGCGGAAAAGGTACTTGCGGCAAGTGCCGGGCCAAAATACTTGAAGGCGTAATTAGTGAGGCTACCAGATCCGAAGAGGAGCAACTTTCTTTAGAGGAACTGAAGAACGGCTATGTTTTACTCTGTCAAAGAAGGATACTTGGTGATGTTATATTAGAAACGCTGCCTGACCAGGCCCGGCAGGACAATTATGGGTTATCCAAAGGTAAACTGATGGATGCAACTTTGGAAGTGGCGCCTCCGGTGTCAAAAACTCACCATCAACTTGCCAGACCAACCATTACAGATCAGGTGGCTGACCTGGACAGGATTATTAACCAGTTACCCGCGGAGACAAAAGCAGACATCAAACTGATAACCCGAATTCCGGCTCTATTCAGGGAAGCCGGATATTGTGTAACATCGGTTGTTCAGGAAGGTGAGCTAATAGCCCTGGAGAAGGGCAACACAGTATCAGAGATGTATGGTGTAGCCCTGGATGTGGGTACAACCAGTGTTGCCGGATACCTGGTTGACCTGGTGGATGGTAAGGTAATTGCCTCAATTTCCGCTGCCAACCGGCAAAGGGTACACGGAGCTGATGTAATATCACGCATTACCTATACCATGGAAGATGACCAGGGGCTCGCTGAACTGCAAAAACTAATAGCTCAAACAATCGATGAAATCGTCAGCAAGCTGTTGCGCCAATCCGGGGTATCCGCGGAGCAAATATATGTTTTAACCTTGATCGGAAATACGGTTATGAGCCATCTGCTGCTCGGCGTTTCTCCGGTGGGTATTGCCTCGGCTCCTTTTGTGCCGGCTTTTTCCCGCAGTTTAAAGGGGTCGGTGGAGGACCTTGGTTTGAAGAGTTTACCTCCTTATACCCGCTTTGTTCTTTTACCGAACGTGGCTGGTTACGTGGGTTCCGATACTATTGGAGTGATCCTGGCCACCAAAATATATGATTTGACAGGCACCTGGCTGGCAGTTGATATTGGTACCAATGGTGAGATTGTCCTCGCTTCAGACAACCGGCTGCTCACCTGCTCAACAGCTGCCGGGCCTGCCTTCGAAGGGGCCTGCATAAGCCAAGGCATGAGGGCTGAACCAGGCGCAATTTACAAAGTTCAGATGGATAGTGATGTTGAACTGGCGGTTGTCGGTGACACAAAACCAGTGGGTATATGCGGCTCCGGGCTGATCGACGCTGTTTCAGAAATGATCAGGCTGGGAATTGTAAAGAGCAGCGGTCGCATAAAAGACCCGCAGGATTTTCCGCCCGGCTTTCCCGTATCATTAAAAAAAAGGATTAAACAGAGCGGGAATGGTTATAAATTTGTTTTAGCGGAAGAGGAACAAGAGGTTGCTGTCACCCAAAGTGACATAAATGAACTGCAGTTGGGAAAAGGCGCTGTAAGAGCCGGCATAGAGATTTTACTTGATGAACTTAAGCTAAAGCCTTCTGACCTGGACGGGATTTTACTGGCAGGCGCTTTCGGAAGCAACCTTCGCCCCGCAAGTCTCAAGGGAATTGGCATGCTTCCCGACGTTGAATTTAACCGTATCAAGCCAGTGGGAAACGCGGCAGGGATGGGAGCAATACTGGCACTTTTATCAAAAAGGCAGTTGGAGATCGCATTAGCTTTGCCAACTCGTATCGAACATGTTGAATTATCCTTACATAAAGGATTTCAGCGCGCTTTTGCCAGAGGCTTAAGCTTTGAGGTGAAAAAAACGTGTTAAGTCAGGATAGGCGCAACACCCTTAGCAGTCGGGAAAGAGTTGCTCTGGCTATCCAACACCGGGGGACCGATAGAATTCCTAAAGGTGAAATTTGCATTGATGAAGCGGTAGTTAAAACCAGTTTGGCATGTGACAAAGTAGGCTTTGATGAGAAGCTTGAGTTTGTGAACAAACTAGAGCTTGATATTATCTGCCTGAATCCTGTTTATCCTAGGATTAACGGAGGTTTACCGGATCCCAGGGAGGTCTTTTGGGCTGATCTTAACAATTGGGTTGACACCAATCTCTTTAGCTTTGCTATGCTGGATGGAGTCCTGGGGTGGGGAATTAAGGTTTTTGGTTTTAACCAGTTTTTAATTCTCTCCAACAAATCTCCTCTCTCTTTTCATAGTTTCATTGAAAAAGTAGAGAGTCTAAATGTTGAAATAGCCAGAGGACTGATTGATGCGGGCATAGACGGCCTGATTATCGCGGATGACCTGGCCTACCAAAGGGGTTTAATAATTAACCCCCAGGTTATGAGAAGGTATGTTTTTCCTTCTTTAAGAATACAAGTGGCTGAGATGAACCGCAATGGCGCCCCGGTTTTTATCCACTCAGACGGCAATATCAACGAGATAATCCCCGATATTATCGAAATGGGCTTTGACGGATTACATTGTATAGACCAGAACTCAGATATGGACATTTTAGACCTGCAGCTGAAATATGGTTCAAAGCTTTGTTTTTGGGGGAGCTTGGGTGCGGAAGATCTGATTAAAGCTCATGATTCAGATTATTTACAAAGCCTGATTGAGACTATATCTGCTGCAGCCTCAAAAAAAGGTTTTATCCTGGGCACTAACTGCGGCTTATTTAATGGTATCAGTTGGGACGGTTTGATTCTTGTTTATGAAAAAATAAAAAAATGGGAATTATCTTAGTTGAAAATATTTGACTATAAGCAACCAATATATTAGGATTAACTTGTATAGATGTCTAAACAGGACTAGAGGAAATATGAAAAGCATCACTCCCCAGACAGAAATAATTGATAAGTATTCGATTATCCCGATTTACTATCAGCTGGCCAAAATTCTTGAGAAATACATACTTGACGGAAAACTAAAACCGGGCGAGGCGCTGCCACCCGAACATGAGATTGCTGAAAAGTATGGCATTAGCCGCATGACTGTCAGAAGAGCTATTTCAGAACTCATTGCGGTCGGCATGGTTTATTCCCAACAAGGAAAGGGGAATTTTGTCGCCAGACCCAAGTTGGATGATTTTGCATTTGAGTTAGTCAACTTTTACGAAGAAATACAAAAAAGAGGAATGAAGCCCAGTTCAAAGCTGCTTGGCGTTAAAATTGTAAGGGCTGATGAATTATTAGCCGGGAAATTGGAAATAGAACTTAATACAAGCTGCCTTTATTTTCGGTTGGTTTTATCCGCGGATGATGAACCTTTAGTTTATGAGAATAAATACGTAGTCTATACCAAGCAAAAACCAATTTTGGAAACTGAGTTAAAAGACCCCTCATTATCAAGTCTGGCTACTATTCACGGTAATCACTTCCCAATAATAAGCAAGAGGGTTTTACAGGCTTCCATAATCACTGAAGAAGAGGCCTTAATACTGGGAACGGGCCTTAATACGCCCGTTTTTGTAGTTGAACAAACGGTATATGATACTGAGAAAAAACCCATTGGATGGGGGAAATCAGTCTATAGAGGTGACAGGTACAAGTTTACCAGCTATATAGGATGGTCTGTGGATGATATCGGTTAGATTAAGGTGGTTTCGTGATGAATGATGATTTAATTAACGCCATTGCCAATTTGGAAGAAGAAACAACCCTGAGCTTGGTTAAAGAAAAGATAGAATCAGGTGAGACCCCTTTAGAGATTGTGGAGCAATGCAGGAAAGGGGTTGAAATTGTTGGCAAAAAATACAGTGAAGAAATTTACTATTTATCAGACCTGATTATGTCGGAAGAAATTTTCAGAGGGGTAATGGAAATGCTGGAACCCCATTTTCCAAAGAATATTAAGCAAAATAAGATACAATTAATAATGGGCACCATTGAAGGTGACATTCATGATCTGGGTAAAAACATTGTTATAAACTTGTTGCGTTCTGTCGGTTTTGAAGTCCATGATCTTGGAGTGGACGTTCAGCCTGAGGATTTTGTCAAATGTGTTAAAGATACAGGGGCTTCAATTATAGGGATATCTGTTCTGCTTACTTTTTCCATAAATTCAGTAAAAAAGGTGATTAGACTTTTAGAGGAAGCCGGCCTGCGTGACAACGTAACTGTTGTAATAGGCGGATACCCGGTCAACGAAAGGATCAGGGAGTACACGGGAGTCGACTATTACGAGACAGACGCCGTAAAGGCGGTGGAGTTATTCAAAAGGATTATCATGGAAAAAGAGCAGAATTAACTAAAATTTTTTTAAATATGATGTATAGACAACTAGACCTGTGCCTTGCCTGAGAAAGAGTTTTTATTTTATATATAACAAGGGGGGATTTAAAACAATATTATTGTCTGCAATTGAGAAAAATACAAAACTAAAGGAGGAAAACTATTTAATTATAAGCTTCACCATGGCTATACTTATGCCGGTTACCGCAGTTTACAGTTCCTTATTGGATATCAATTGGTATGTATAAATAAAATTCGGGGGTGTATGTATGTCCGAAAAAATGCAACAGCGATACAATGAAAGACTCAGGCGTTATCAAGCGGCTATAGCCCTGGAGATGCCCGACAGGATACCTATTTCTGCCGGCTCAAATTATTTTGCCGAAGTATATGCCGGCCATTCGAACCAGGAATTTATTTACGACGTCAGCAAATGGGCCGAAGCTGATGTGAAATTTGTTGAGGATTTTCCCGAGGTTGACGCTTTTAGATCAGGTAGGTTCTGGGGACCTCTCCATGACGCGGTTGGTTTTAACATGTACAAACTTCCTGGCCGGGATCTATCTCCCCGCACACAGTTTCAGTTTGTGGAAGGGGAAAGGATGAAAGCCGACGAGTATGATCTGCTGATTAATGACCCGTTTAGTTTTCTTTTTGAAAGATTTCTGCCTCGCACCTTAAATGATTTTAAGGAGCCAGGTTCAATCCGCGCCAATATGGCCCTGATCAAAGGGAGCATGGCTGCGGCTATGTTGGGTGGTTTTATGAGAAACCGTTCCATGTTCCTGCAAAATGAGCTGGGTATGCCAAATTCCATGGGAGGCGTGTTTTTGGCGCCATTTGATTACCTGGCGGACGGGCTTAGAGGTCTCAGGGGAGTAATGCTGGATGTGCGCAGGCAGCCTGACAAGATTCTGGAAGCCTGCGAGGCGCTGATTCCTGACATAGTCAACGCTGGTTTAGCCATCGCGGATCCCCTCAGGCGCAGTCCGATTTTCCTGCCTTTGCACAGGGGAGCCTTTCCATTTTTATCGCCAAAACAATTTGATGAATTATATTGGCCGTCACTTAAAAAGACTATGCTTATGTTCATAGACGCCGGATACACCATCAGGGCCTACCTGGAGGGTGATTGGGGCCCGAACTGGCATCACTTCCGTGAACTGCCAAAGGGCAAGGTATTGTGTGATATTGATGTTCAGGGAGATATCTTTAAAGCCAAAGAAGACCTGGGCGGTTACCAGTGCATAGCAGGCGGGATGCCGGACTCAATGCTTATCCTGGGAACACCTACAGAAGTGAAAGAAAGAGTGAAGCTCTTATGTGAAACAGTGGGTAAGGATGGAGGATACATCATTAACGGTGGATGCGGCATTCCTTACGATGCCAAGCCGGAAAATTTCAAGGCTATGCTTGACGCTGTTCTTGAATATGGCAGGTATAGCGACACAATGGAATTTGAAATTCAGATGAACCCTAACCCGCCGGCTGGTTGGCAGCCTCCCAAGCGCAGGATGGCCACCCCCTGGGAGGTCAAACTGCAAGAACTTGGGGGGGTTAAGGGAGAAGAAGATCCAATAAAGAGAAATTGGGAAACGTTAGAGCATATGGCTTTTAACTGGCTGTTTTCATGGATGTGGTAACAACCTGTCAGGGATTAAAATTTACAAAGTGGAAGGATGATAATGATGAGTAATCTGACACAATTAGCACAAGCCCTGGTAGATCTGGATGAAAATTTAGTCAACTCTTTAGTTAAACAAAAAATCGAAGCCGGCGAAGCGCCTCTAAATATTATTAAAGAATGCAACGAGGGAATGGGCCAAATTGGCAAGCTTTTTGAAGCTAATGAATACTATCTCAGCGAACTTATCATGTCCGGGGAAATTCTTAAAGGAGTAATGAATGAGTTGGAGCCGCTGCTGGTTAATGTTGAAAAAGATTCAGCGTCGGCGGGTGTGGTAGTTATCGGGACAGTTAAAGACGATATCCATGATATAGGGAAAAATATTGTGGTTACTTTATTGAAAGGGACTGGCTTCGAAGTTATAGATTTAGGAGTGGATGTACCCGCTGAAACTTTTGTGAAAACTATTAAAGAAACGGGAGCCAAAGTACTTGGCCTCAGTGCGCTGCTCAACTTTACCTTCCCCGCCATGAAGGAGGTTGTGGATCAACTTGCCGCTGCCGGGCTGCGCGACAAGGTTAAAGTGATGATCGGGGGCGCGCCTTGTAATGAAGAGGTCCGTCAGTACACCGGGGCTGACTATTTAGCGAAAGATGCCGCTACAGGTGTTAGCATTTGTAAAGAAATACTAGGACAGAACTAACTTTCTATCATAGGAAAGGGGACACACCTCTATCATAGGAAAGGGGACACACCTCTATTTGGAGCCTATCTCTGAGGCAGAGGAATGTCCCCGATGCCTATTTCTGAGGACGAGCTATGTCCCCAAATTAAATGCAAGATACGGCGGAGGACAAATAAATGGAAACCAGACTTGCAAGCGCCACCAGCGTATTGGTCATCAGCACTGATAAGCAGACTACTCTTATTGGAGAGCGGATTAATCCCACAGGTAAAAAAAAGCTGGCTGAAGCTCTTCAGAATGGCGAATATGATGAAATTGTGCGCCGGGAGGCAAGAGAGCAAGTAGCCGCCGGCGCTGACATACTTGATGTTAATGTAGGCGCGGGCGGTGTTGATGAGATTGCTTTGCTGCCTGAAGTTGTGAAAATTGTGATGGATGAGGTTGACGTCCCTCTGTGTATCGACAGCGGCAACCCGCATGCCATTGAAGCTGCCCTTAAAGTTTACCAGGGCAAGCCCCTTATTAATTCAGTAAAAGGAGAGGAGCATTCGCTTCAGACGGTTCTGCCGCTGGTAAAGGAATATGGCGCTGCAGTCATTGCCCTGCCGTTGGACCAAAATGGTATTCCCAATAATGCTGACGACCGGATAAAAATAGTTGACATGATCATTGAGCGATGTGTTAAAACGGGCATACCAATAGAAGATATTGTTATTGATTGCCTTGCTCTGTCCGTGGGAGTGGACTACAATGCCGGACTGGTGACCCTGGAAACCATCAAACGTGTTAAAGAAAAGTATGGAGTAAATATGACTCTGGGGGCAAGCAATATTTCTTTTAGCCTGCCTGGCCGGGAAGCAATTAATGATGCTTTTTTAAGCATAGCCATAGCCGCAGGTGTGACATGCCCTGTGGTAAATGTCGCCAAGGCCCGTAAATGCATCCTCTCCAGTGATTTAATCTTGGGACGGGATAAATTTGCCTTGCGCTATATCAAGTATTACAGGCAGAACAAAGAACAATTTTAAACTTATATGCGATATCCAGCATTGGCATCAAGCGCCCAAAGCAATTTG
>CAZIYV010000109.1:0-11716 GCA_964543575.1 uncultured Pelotomaculum sp. | reverse complement strand
CGCCGCCGGACAGAAGACTGGTTTGATCGGCACTATCCACAACCGGATTGGTGAGAGGATACTGCCTGTAAAACACACCACACCGGAATCTCTTGATCTTCAAAAGCTGCTGGCTGAGATGGCGGACGAAGGTGTAAAAACCTGTGTAATGGAAGTTTCTTCCCACGCCCTGGCTCTGCACCGGGTGGCGGGGTGTGAATTTGATGTGGCTGTTTTTACAAACTTTACCCAGGACCACCTGGATTTTCATGAAAACATGGAAGAGTACCTGGAAACAAAGTTGAGACTGTTTGAAAACCTGTCTTTGCCCGGTGCCAAGAAGGAAGAAAAGTACGCTGTTGTTAATATTGATGACACCAGGGCGGAGGATATTATCGAAGCGACCGGGGTTCCGGTTTATACTTACGGGATAGAAGGCCAGGCTGACACACGGGCGGCAGAGATCGAGCTAAACGCCAGGGGTGTTAATTTCACTGCCCTGGGCAGATGGGGCAGTTGTCCTTTGAATCTGAAAATTACGGGACTGTTCAATGTTTACAACACGCTGGCCGCTTTTACAGTTGTGGCGGCGCTTGGAGTTCCTATTGCAACTATCAGGAACGCCCTCGAAGCTACCGGGGGAGTAGCGGGGCGTTTTGAACTGGTTGACCTGGGCCAGGATTTCGCGGTGATTGTGGACTATGCCCATACCCCGGACGGGCTTGAAAACATTTTAAAAACCGCTGGCCGCATAACCACAGGACGCCTGATCACCGTATTCGGCTGTGGCGGGGACCGCGACCGGACCAAAAGGCCTCTAATGGGTGAGATTGCTGCCAAATACAGTGACTTTGCGGTAATTACCTCAGATAACCCTCGTACCGAGGATCCCTTGAGAATAATCGATGAAATTGAAAAAGGGTTAAAACCAGCGGTGAACGAGCGCTGCTATGCAGTGGAACCTGACAGGCGCAAGGCGATCCGTATGGCGGTGGGAACCGCCCGCCCCGGTGATGTAGTTATTATCGCCGGCAAAGGCCACGAGGACTATCAGATTATTGGAACCGAAAAATTCCCTTTCGACGACCGCCTCGAAGCCGCCAAAGCCCTGGAAGAGATAAAACGGGACGTGAGACGTGAGACGTGAGACGTAGGATTCAGGCATTCCTATTGGGTCTTCTAGCAAGTGGGGACGGTTCTTGACTTGCCTAAAGGCAAATGGGGACGGTTCTTGCTTGCCTGTAATTAATTTACAGATAAGAGGATTTGTTCGGATAAATCCGAACCTACAATTTGAGACGTGGGACATGGGAAATGGGACGTGGGACTGAAAGATAGTCTCAGGGGTTAAAAGACACATAAAGAAATGAAGAATATACTGACGACCGACGACTGAAATGGTAGGTGCGAATTTATTCGCACAAAAAAATGACCTGTAAGCAATACCTGAATACTCACGTCTCACGTCCCATATCCCACGACTCAATGGGGGTTTGTATGAAACCGATAACTTTTGGTGATATTGCTGAGGTGACCGGCGGTGAAATTTTGCAGGGCGACCCGCTGGCCGTTTTCAGTGCGGTGTCAACCGATACCCGGAGTATAAAAACCGGAGATCTGTTTTTCGCTCTGCAGGGTGAACGGTACGACGCCCATGATTTTCTTGGTCAGGCGGCAGCTGAGGGCGCCGGCGGCCTGGTGGTACACCGTAAGCCGGATTTGCGCCCGCAAGTGCCTGTTTTGCTTGTTAATAACACTCTGGCTGCCATGCAGTCTCTGGCTGCTTCAAACAGAGCCTGCAGCAGGGCTTTTTTGGTGGGTATAACCGGAAGCACCGGAAAAACCACCACCAAAGATATTATAGCCTCGGTGCTGGGAACACGCCTGCGCACCCTGAAAACCACCGGTAATTTCAATAACGAAATCGGACTTCCACTGACTTTATTGGAACTGGAAGAACAATATGAAGCAGCGGTAGTGGAAATGGCCATGCGGGGACCGGGAGAAATCGATGCCCTGTGCCGGCTCGCCCGGCCTGATGCCGCAGTTATCACCAATATTGGTGAAACCCACCTGGAACTGCTGGGGACTGTAAGCAATATAGCTGCCGCCAAGGGAGAAATCCTGGAGTATGTCCCCCCGCAAGGGTATGCTTTGTTGAACTCGGAGAGTCCTTTCATCCACAGGGAAGCTGCCCGCTGCCGGGGCAGGGTAATCTTTTTCGGTTTTGAGAAGAGTGCCGGTATAAAAGCTGAAAACATCAGGGTGGAAGGTGACGGCAGCCGTTTTGACGCAGTAGCAGGCGGCTGGAGATATACTTTTACCTTGCCGGTGCCCGGCAGTCATAACGTTATGAACGCCCTGGCCGCTATCGGTGTGGGCAAGGAAATGGGGCTGACTGACGAGGAGATCGCCGCAGGGCTCGCCGCGGCTTCTTTAACAGGTATGCGCCTGGAGATTATCGAAGCGGGACGGCTTAAGATTATTAACGACGCCTATAATGCCAACCCCGCTTCCGTTAAAGCCGCCCTGCAGACTCTTATGGAACTGGCTGGAGAAAGGCGGACCGTGGCTTTGCTGGGAAACATGCTGGAATTAGGGCCACGGGCAGAGGCAGGCCACAGGGAGGTTGGGGAAACAGCTGCCCGTCTTAAACTGGATTACCTTGTGACTGTGGGAGATCTGGCCGCAGCCGCAGCAGAAGGAGCGGTTGGCGCCGGTCTTGCGGCGCAAAGGGTCTTTCATTGTGATGACAACACGCGGGCCATAAGGGTTTTAGAGGACCTGCTGCAAGATGGGGATGTTGTTCTGGTCAAGGGCTCCAGGGGGATGAAAATGGAACAAATCGTCCAGCACCTGGTAAATTCGCAGGAAGTTTGCTGAAAACCGCACCCCCTATCCGTTTATTGCGCTGTGGTGCGGCAGGAGGTTTTTATGGAAAATCTATGGAGGGCTTTTGCCATCTCACTGGTGGTAACCTTACTGTTGGGACCGCTAATAATTCCTTTGCTGAGAAGGATGAAATTCGGTCAGAACATACGTTCCGACGGGCCGTCACGTCATATGAGCAAAGCAGGCACCCCAACCATGGGAGGGGTGATGTTTATAGCCGGAACGGTAGTGGGAGGCATCCTGCTGGGCCGCGGACAACCAGACGGTATAGCCGTATTGCTGATTATTCTTGGCTTTGGTTTTATCGGGTTTTTAGACGACTATATAAAAGTAGTCTTAAAGAGATCACTGGGCCTGCGGGCGCGTGAGAAGCTGCTGGGTCAGATTTTACTTGCCGCTGGTCTGGCCTTTTGGGTTGTAAAAGGACTGGGGCGCGGTACCGACGTGGTGCTGCCATTCTCAGGCTATTTTGCGCTCGGTGGCGCTCAGGTAAATCTGGGCTGGTGGCCTTTTTTAGCTTTTACCATTATAGTGGTGGTGAGTTCGGCCAATGCCGTCAACCTTACTGACGGTTTGGACGGTCTGGCCACGGGCATAAGCATGATTGTCGCCCTGGCTCTGATGATGATTGCCCTGGTGATATTAAAAGACGGGGTGGCAGTGAGTATGGCGGCTCTTGCGGGAGGGTGTTTAGGATTTCTGTTTTTTAACTGCCACCCGGCAAGAGTTTTCATGGGAGACACCGGTTCCCTGGCCCTGGGGGGAGGGCTGGGCGCGGCGGCGGTGATAACCAGGAGTGAACTTTTCCTTTTTATCATCGGTGGTATTTTTGTGCTGGAAACACTCTCTGTGATTATTCAGGTGATTTCATTTCAGACTACAGGCCGCAGGCTTTTCCGCATGTCGCCCCTGCACCACCATTTTGAGCTGGGAGGCTGGAGTGAGAACCGGGTTGTATACACCTTTTGGGGTGTTACCCTGGTTTTTGCGGCTCTGGGCGTAGCCGGCTTCTATGGGATATATTAAAATTGACGTGAGAAGTGGGACGTGAGACGTGAGATTTGAGACGTGTGAAGCGTCATTGGACCTTTACAGGTAAATGTAGGTCCGGATTCATCCGGACAAGTTTTTGTAACCAATAAAATTCTCACTTTGTTTTAGTCCCTGGTCGCAGACGTTAGATGAGGGATGGATTCTGAGTCAATAGACCCGGGGGAATGCCCAAATCCCACGTCCCACTACTATTTCGGAGGGTAGATGCGTATTGGAACTTCAAGGCAAGAAAGTACTGGTAATCGGGGCTGGTAAGAGTGGACTGGCTGTTTCCCGCTTTCTCGCGGCTAAAAAAGCCTGTGCGGTCCTGGCCGATGCCGGCAGTCCCTCCTATCCGGGCGGTGAGCTGGAACAGCTGAAGGCCGCGGGAGTTGAGATCATTCTGGGCGGTTATCCGGTGGTTGAACGAGGAGCTTTTGACCTGGTGGTGATGAGTCCCGGTGTGCCACTGGCGATTGAACCTGTCAGCCAGGCACAAGAACACGGCATTCCGGTTACGGGTGAGCTTGAAATGGCCTATCATTTCACCAGGGCGCCATTTGTAGCCATTACCGGGACAAACGGCAAGACCACCACCACTACCTTAATTGGTGAGATTTTCAAAAATGCCGGCAGAGATACACTGGTCGGGGGCAACATCGGCCTTCCACTGGTGACTGAAGTGGAACGGTACGGCGCGAACAGCCTGATTGTAGCCGAGGTTTCCAGCTTTCAGCTGGAAACTACCAGCACTTTTAAACCAAAAGTGGCGGCTATCCTGAACATTACCCCTGACCATCTGGACAGGCACGGCAGCATGGAGAATTACGCCTGGGCCAAAGCCAGGATATTTACTAACCAGGACGCCTGTGATTACACTGTACTTAATTACGATGATCCACTAACTGCCGCGCTGGGGAATAAAACAGGCGGAAAGCTGATTTTTTTCAGCAGGCGCCGGGTATTGCCGGGTGGAGTTTTCGTGCGTGAGGGGAAAATTATAGCGGATCTGGACCAGGGACCGGAGATAATTTGTGGGGTTGGTGAACTGGGTATCCCGGGCGCGCATAACCTTGAAAACGCCCTGGCGGCGGTGGCAGTGGTCAAAGCGATGAAAGTTGAAACCACTGTTTTAGCCGGTACTTTAAGAACATTTAAAGGGGTTTCCCACCGGCTTGAATTTGTCGCGGAGATCAACGGTGTCAGATATGTTAACGATTCCAAGGGAACAAACCCTGACGCTTCGATCAAGGCGCTTGAAGCATATGAAGAACCGATAGTTTTAATTGCGGGCGGCAAGAACAAGGGCAGCGATTTTGGTGAGTTTGCCGCAAAGGTTAAGGAAAAAGCCAGGGTTCTGGTAGTCCTCGGGCAGAGCGCCGACCTGATCGCCGATGCCGCAAAAACAAAAGGTTTTACCAATATTCAGTTTGCCGGTGATTTTGAGGAGGCGGTCATCCTGGCTCACCAGGCCGCCAGGCCAGGTGAGATTGTGCTTTTATCCCCGGCCTGCGCCAGCTGGGATATGTTTAAAAGTTACGAAGTGCGCGGGGAATTATTTAAAAAGACAGTGCTTGGCCTAAAAGAAATGGTATGAGAATATATTTGATCATATATGTTTAAAAGCCCTTGTAATAATTAGGGGGAACAGAGATGCCAATAAGAAAAAAATCTCCTGACTTTGTGCTTTTTTTAACTGTTATGAGCCTGCTCAG
Organism: uncultured Pelotomaculum sp.; assembly: GCA_964543575.1. Classification (GTDB taxonomy): domain Bacteria; phylum Bacillota; class Desulfotomaculia; order Desulfotomaculales; family Pelotomaculaceae; genus Pelotomaculum_B. The sequence goes on along the minus strand of CAZIYV010000109.1, from coordinate 6,098 downwards.
TCTCGGGGTGATTATGGTCTTGAGCGCCAGTGAGTACAAAACCCTGATTGACTATAATGACAGCTTTTACTTCTTTAAGAGGCAGTTGCTCTGGGCCGCCATGGGCATTGCCGCGATGCTGGTGGCTCTAAATTACGACTACTGGCGCCTGAAGCGCTACATTGGACCTGCTTTGATCATTGCCTTTGTCTTATTGGCTCTTGTTTTAATTCCCGGCATCGGCCGGGAGGTGAACGGCGCCCGGCGCTGGATTGGTGTCGGACCGATACCTTTCGCTCCCGCTGAGCTGGTAAAACTCTGTATCATCATTTTCACTGCCTACGGGTTAGCCAGGGAAAAGGAAAGAGTGAAGGTTTTTACCAGGGGCGTCCTGCCATATCTGATGGTATTGCTTTTTGCCGCCGGGCTGATCCTGCTTCAGCCTGACCTGGGGACGGCCATGTCCCTGGCGGGAATAGTTTTTGTGATGATCTTTGCGGCCGGCGCCAGAATGTCTCATCTTGGCGGCATTGGTCTGGCCGGGCTGGTGGCGATAGGATTTGCCATCGTTATGAAGCCATACCGCATGCAGAGGTTTTTAGCTTTTCTGGATCCCTGGGCTGACCCGCAGGGTACCGGCTTTCATATTATTCAGGGACTTTACGCTATTGGCTCAGGGGGGCTTTTTGGGCTGGGCCTGGGCCAGAGCAAGCAAAAATTCCTGTATCTTCCCGAGAGCCACACCGACTTTATTTTTGCCATAATCGGTGAAGAACTAGGCTTCATTGGAGCAGCTCTGGTAATCATGCTTTTTATGCTGTTCATCTGGCGGGGTATAAAAATTGCGGTTACATCACAAGATCCTTTTGCCAGCCTGCTGGCCACGGGGATTACGGCCTGGGTTGGGGTGCAGGCTATTATCAACATAGGTGTTGTCACAGGGTCCCTGCCGGTGACCGGCATCCCCCTGCCGTTTATCAGTTCTGGCGGCACCTCATTGCTTTTTACCATGACCGCGGTGGGAATCCTGCTTAACATCTCACGATTTACCACTACCCGCTAAGAAGGATACTTAAGCTGACCGGTGGAATAGTGGTTACAGCAAGGAGTTGGATCAGTTGCGTTTTATAGTAGCGGGCGGCGGTACCGGCGGGCATATTTATCCGGCCCTGGCTATTATCAGGGGACTTAGAGACAGGTACGCCGAAGCCGAAATTCTATATATCGGAACATCAAAGGGTATGGAGGCCGATATTGTTCCGAATGAGGGAATTCCTTTTAAAGGTATTGACGCCACAGGTTTACAGAGGAACCTGTCGCCTCGCAACCTTTTGGCCATATGGCAGGCCGGCCGGGGGTTGTGCCAGGTGGGCAGGGTGATCCGGTCGCGGCGTCCTGATGTCGTGATTGGAACCGGTGGTTATGTCTGCGGGCCGGTAATCCTGGCGGCGGCCTTGCAGAGGATCCCCACTTTGATTCACGAGCAAAACGCACTGCCCGGTTTGACCAACCGGTTGCTTTCACGTTTTGCTGCCAGGGTAGCCGTTACTTTTGCCGCTTCAGAAAAGTACTTTCCGCGGCAAAAAAAAATCAGACTGACCGGCCTGCCGGTACGTCCGGAAGTTTTGCAGGCGGATAAACAGGCGGCCTTAATTAATCTGGGTATAGGAAAAGGCCGATTTGTTTTGCTTTCCTTTGGGGGAAGCCGGGGCGCTCGTACGATCAATAAAGCTATGGTAAAAGTAATCAAGCTGTTTGCGGATGATCAACGCCTATTCCTTATTCATATAACCGGAACCGCTGGTTATGAGGAATTCCTGCGCGACTGCGCGGCCGCTGGAATAGATCCGGCTAAAGCTGAGAACCTTAGAGTCATGTCTTATGTCTATAATATGCAGGAAGTTCTGGTGGCTGCTGATCTGGTTATCAGCAGGTCCGGCGCCGCAACACTGGCTGAGCTGACAGCCCTGGGAATTCCTTCGATTTTAGTTCCCTATCCATATGCTTCAGAAAACCACCAGGAGTATAACGCCCGTGCTTTGGAAAAAGAGGGCGCCGCGCAAGTGGTTCTGGACAGCCAACTGGACGGGGATCAACTGGGAAATATGATAGCGGAACTGCTTGTTGCCCGTGATAGATTGTCGGCCATGGCCCTGGCCAGTAAAAAAATGGGCAGAAAGAGAGCTCTTGAAGATATAATAGATTGTGTGGATGAATTGCTCAAGAAACCTGATAAGTAGTGGGACAGGCTCGTCATTAGATGATGTAACACCATTTGTAAGGCATGCATAGTATATTCTATGATTTAAGCGATAAAGCACAATAAGTACTGCCTGAGCCTCTAATAAGTCCAAAAACAGTAAATAATAGACTAATTTTTCCTGAGATCTGATATCATCGCCGGTAATACCAGGATTTTCATATTAAGTCATTCTTATATTCGGCACGGAAGGGAGATATGATCAGTGCAGAGTACGCAGCATGTTCATTTTATTGGAATTGGCGGCTCAGGGATGAACGGCATCGCCATGATCATGCTGGGGTTAGGTTACCGGGTCACCGGATCGGACCTGAGACCCTCGGCTACTACTGAAAGGCTGGAAGCCCTTGGGGTTGCCTGCTATACCGGGCATAAAGGGGAGAACCTGGGTAACGCTGATCTGGTGGTAGCCTCAACGGCCATTCCTCCAGACAACGCGGAACTGGTTGAAGCCAAAAAGAGAGGCCTGTCTGTTGTACACCGTAGTGAGATGCTGGCCTGGTTGATGAGCAGGCAAAAAGGAATAGCCATTGCCGGAGCTCACGGAAAAACCACAACTACTTCGATGGCCGCCCTGATGCTTGAAAAAAATAAACTTGATCCCACCATTGTTATCGGAGGTGAATTGACATATATAGGCGGGAATGCCAAGTTAGGCAAGGGAGAGTACATAGTAGCGGAAGCTGACGAGAGTGATGGTTCTTTTCTGAAACTGGATCCATTTATTGAAGTTATAACCAACATCGAAGATGATCACCTCGATTATTACAAGTGCGAGGAAAACATAGCAGCCGCTTTTAGTGAGTTTTTGGCTAAAGTTCCCGACAGCGGACTGGCGGTAGTATGTCTTGACGACCCCGGAATAAGAAAGCAGATGGAAGAATTCGACCGTCCCTGTCAGACTTACGCTCTTGATAATCCCCAGGCGGATTATACCATGAAGAACATCCGGCTCAACGGGCAGTTGACCTCAGGTGACGTTTATTACCAGGGACTTTATTTAGGCGTCCTGGAACTCTCTGTGCCGGGCAGGCATAACCTTTCCAACGCGCTGGCCGTAGTAGCGGTAGGCAGGTTTATCGGCCTGGTGATGGAAGATATAACTGCCGCCCTGAAGAGCTTTAAAGGAGCAGGCCGAAGATTCCAGTTGACAGGTGAAGTTAACGGCATCAAGGTTATTGACGATTATGCCCATCATCCTACGGAAATCAAAGCTACCCTGAGAGCTGCGCTTCAAGTGAAAACAGGAAGAGTTGTGGGTGTTTTTCAACCTCACCGCTATACCAGGACTTCCATACTTGGCGAGCGCTTCGGGGAGGCCTTCAAAGATGCTGACGTGGTGATTGTCAGCGATATTTACAGCGCCGGTGAACGTCCGATAGAGGGGGTTTCTGCCAGGACAATAATCTCAGCTATTGAAAAACATGATGGCCGTGAGGCGATTTACCTGCCAACCAGGCAGGAAATAGTAGATTATCTTGCCCGGACAGCCCGACCCGGTGATGTGATTTTAACTATGGGAGCCGGTGATATCTGGAATGCGGGTGTTGAGTTGGTTGACCGGCTAAAGGAGCGTCAAAACATTGGTTGATTCGGCCTTTTGCCATGAATTGCTGGTAATGATGCCCGGACGGGTGAGGGCCGGCGAGTTGATGAAAAAATATACCAGTTGGCGTATCGGCGGGCCTTCAGAGATTTTTGTGGAACCATCCGGGCGCGAAGATTTAAGGTTGGTGGTATCTTACGCGCACAGGCGCGGTTTGCCTTTAACCGTGATCGGCGCCGGCACCAATCTTTTAGTCTCGGATCAAGGGATAAAAGGTATTGTTGTAAAACTGGGCAGGGGATTCGACTCGGTTACAACCAGACAGGATGGAATAGTAGCGGAAGCCGGGGCAAAACTAGCCAGAATTGCCGCGGCGGCATGGCAGGCCGGCCTGGGAGGATTTGAATTTTCCGCCGGTATACCCGGTGTAGTAGGCGGGGCACTGGCGATGAACGCCGGCGCCAACGGTTCTTCCATAGGCGATCTGGTACGGGAAGTAAGTTTGTTAAGTCTGGAGGGAGAGTATTTCTATAGATCCAGAGAGGAGATGAGCTTTGGCTACCGCACCAGCATTCTGCAGCAGGACCCTTCCATTGTGGTGGCGGCTTCGTTTGCCTGCCGCAGCCGGGATAAAAGCGAAATTCAAAAAGAGATGGAGCAGTTTTTGAGAAGACGAAAGGCGACCCAACCCCTGCACTATCCCAGCGCCGGCAGTATTTTCAAAAACCCGCCGGGGGACTCCGCCGGACGTTTGATCGAGGCGGCTGGATTAAAAGGGCTGCGCATTGGCGATGCTCAAGTATCTGATCTGCACGCCAACTTCATCATTAACCTTAGCGCGGCCTCGGCCCGGGATGTGCTGGCGCTGATCAGTAAAATCAGGGAAACTGTGCTTGGCTGTTGTGGCGTAGAACTTAAACTGGAGGTAAAGATTATCGGTGACATATAGGCGGAGGTGACAGCGTGCAGAAGTTTTTAATTGTGGGTGGCAACCGCCTAAAGGGGACAATTAGCGCCAGCGGCTCTAAAAATGCAACCCTGCCCATACTGGCGGCCTGTATTTTAAACGCCGGAAAGAATGTGATACATGGGGCGCCGAGGCTAAGAGACGTTTCGGTAATGAAAGATGTATTGAGCTATCTTGGCGCCAGGGTAGTATGCGAGGGCAGCAGCATTATAGTGGACAGTTCAAATATTCAATCGGTAGAAATATCTGAAGAACTGATGCGCCGCATGCGCGCTTCAAACCTGGTTTTGGGTTCCCTGCTGGGCAGGTTTGGCAGAGTCAAAATATCATACCCTGGTGGCTGTCAGATCGGCAGCCGTCCGATGAACCTGCACTTTAAAGGTTTGCATTCTATGGGAGCAAACATACAGGAAAAACACGGATACATATCAGCCAGGGCGGAAAAACTGTCAGGTGCGGACATACATCTCGACTTGCCCAGTGTGGGCGCCACAGAAAACCTGATCATGGCGGCGGTATTGGCCGAAGGGGTAACAACTATTCGTAACGCGGCCAAAGAGCCGGAAATGGTAGATTTGCAGAACTTTCTCAATAAAGCAGGGTGCAGGATCAAAGGCGCGGGCACTGACACGATAAAGATTGAGGGTGTACGCAACTGTGATCTAAAACCTGTGGTCCACAGCGTCATTCCGGACCGGATAGAGGCGGGTACTCACTTAGTTGCGGCAGCCATAACCGGTGGTGATGTCACGGTGGTCAACGTGATTCCCGAGCATATGGAGCCACTTCTGGCAAAAATGCGTGAGGCCGGAGTGGAAATTGCGACGGGAGATGATTTCGTCAGGGTAATGGGGACTGACCGGATCAGGGCGGTAGACATAAAAACAATGCCGTATCCTGGTTTTCCAACCGATATGCAGCCGCAGATGATGGCTCTCTTGAGCCTGGCCGAAGGGACCAGTGTAATTACCGAGACGGTATTTGAGAACCGTTTCAAGCACGTCGGAGAGCTGCGGCGAATGGGCGCGGACATAAAGGTGGAGGGACAGTCAGCCATAGTTCAGGGAGTTAAAAAGCTGAGCGGGGCGTATATCGAAGCAAGCGATTTGAGAGCCGGCGCTTCTCTGGTACTGGCTTCGCTGGCGGCCGATAACGGGTCGATTCTTGAAAACATATCCCATATAGACCGCGGCTACGAGCGGCTGGAGTTAAAATATAACACCCTCGGGGCGAGAATTATCAGAGTTCACAACTAGTGGCTCTTTTTTTAGGCCTTTTTGGGACAAGAATATATTTTTTTTCCTAAAAACCGGAAACCGCTTGCGCGGTTTCCTGCCTTAGCTTAA
>CAZIYV010000108.1:0-11946 GCA_964543575.1 uncultured Pelotomaculum sp. | reverse complement strand
TTTTTAAGTTAGTGTTTGAGTTGAAAACAGGGGCCCCCATTAGGGTCCTTGTTTTCTACGATACATTTCTTGAGGCACAGACGGAAAACTACTTATTTAAAGGTCTATTCCTGCAGGAATTATGAGGGATACGGTAGAAATTTTAGTGTATTGATCAAATTTATTGATGATGACCAAATAAATACAGGAGGGATCGTATATGGCTGCAAAGGTTTATTTCGCTGATATGCGGGCAGGTTTCAAAAAAAGCCTGCTCGACAAAGTGGAAAAGTTATTTGATATGGCTGATATGGGTTCTTTCATTGAGCGAAGAGACCTGGTGGCGCTAAAGCTGCATTTCGGTGAAAAAGGCAATACCGGCTACATCCGCCCGCAGTTCCTGCGCAGGATAGTGAACAAAGTCAAGGGAAAGGGAGGAAAACCCTTCCTGATGGACGGCAACACACTTTATTTCGGCACCCGCTCAAATGCGGTGGATCACCTGCAAACCGCGGTGGAGAACGGTTTTGCTTACGCGGTGGTAGACGCCCCGCTGATCATAGCCGATGGTCTTACCGGCAAGGATTATGTAAACGTAGAAATAAACCGGAAGCATTTCAAGGAAGTGAAAATTTGCTCAACAGCCTACCACGCCGATGCCCTAATAGCGTTGACCCATTTTAAAGGCCATGAGATGACCGGGTTTGGCGGCGTCTTGAAAAACATAGGCATGGGCCTGGGCGCCAGAAGCGGCAAGCAGATGATGCACTCTGACGTTATCCCTAAAGTTAACCCGGGCAAGTGCAAAGGCTGCGACAGGTGCAGCCAGTGGTGCCCGGCGGAGGCGATAAGCCTCCAGGGCAAAGTTTCTGTAGTGGACGAGAGCAAGTGTATCGGTTGCGGTGAGTGCACCGTGACCTGCCCGGCCCAGGCCATTGATGTTAATTGGAAAACAGAGCCTGCCGCGATTCAGGAAAAAATAGTGGAATATGTCGAGGGTGTTTTGAAAAATAAAAAGGGTAAATACGGGTTTATCACTTTCGTCACCAACGTGTCTCCTGATTGCGACTGTTACGGCTGGAGCGACGCTTCCCTGGTAAAAGATATAGGCATCCTGGCCTCCCGCGACCCGGTTGCTATCGAGCAGGCCTGCATTGACCTGGTCAACCAGGAGAAAGTTCTTGCCGGCTCACGCCTTGACAGCAAAGGTGACATCCATGATAAATTTATGGCGTTGTACCCTGATATAGACTGGAGACACCAGTTGGCTTATGCCGAGGAGATCGGTTTGGGCAGCAGGAAGTATGAGTTAATCAAATGCGACTAGAGATTAAAAACGGTGGACAGGAGATAACGATTGGAACACAAAGCGAAAAATAACAGGGAAAGGGCCATCCTGGTGGGTGTGGAACTGGCCGGGGATGATCCCGAGCAGTCCTTATATTCCCTGGAGGAGTTGGCCCAACTTGCCGATACCGCCGGTGCGGAAGTTTTAGCTCAGTTAGTGCAGAAAAGGTCCAGGCCTGACGCGGCGACCTTGCTGGGCAAGGGTAAAGTTGAAGAATTAGCCGGGCTTTGCCAGGAGTCGGGAGCCGATCTGGTGATCATCAACCGGGAGCTTTCCCAGGCCCAGGCGCGCAACCTGGAGGAGCACGCCGGTGTGCGGGTAATTGACCGGACCCAGCTGATTTTAGACATATTCGCCCGCAGGGCCAGAACCAGGGAGGGTAAGCTGCAGGTTGAGCTGGCCCAGCTAAACTATTTACTGCCCCGGCTGATGGGGCGCGGGATCGCTATGTCCCGTCTGGGCGGCGGCATCGGCACCAGAGGCCCTGGGGAAACCAAGCTGGAAGTGGACCGCAGGCGCATCCGCAAGAGGATAGCCGATCTGGGCAGGGAAATTACTGAAGTGAAAAAGCACCGCGATTTGCTCAGGCGCAGCCGCAAGGATGTCCCGTTTCCCCTGGTGGCGCTGGTGGGCTATACCAATGCCGGAAAGTCAACTATCCTGACAAAGTTAACCGGGGCAGACGTGCTGGTGGAAGACAAGCTTTTTGCCACCCTGGACCCGACTACCCGGCGGGTAATCCTGCCAAATAATGAAACAATCCTTTTAACTGATACGGTTGGATTTATCCAAAACCTGCCCCACCACCTGGTAGCGGCTTTCAGGGCTACCCTGGAAGAAGTGGTTGAGGCGGACCTCTTGCTGCATGTTATTGACGCTTCCCATCCGTATGTGGAGAAACAAATTGCGGCAGTGGACAAGGTTCTTGACTCCCTGGACGTGGCGGGTAAGCCATCCATTATGGTTTACAATAAAGTAGACCTGCTGCCGGAGGGAGACGTGCCTGTTGCGGATAAAGGTCACCAGGCGGTGGCTCTCTCGGCGCTCAAAGGCCGGGGCTTTGCGGAATTGCTGGGTGCGTTGGCATATGCCCTTTCTGCCAGCCGGATCAGGAAGATATTTTTTATTCCTTACCAAAAAAGCGGAGTGCTCTCAATCCTGCATGAAAAAGGAAAGGTTTTACGGGAGGAGCACGGCGAAAAGGGGTTGTCCGTGGAAGCCGAGATAGATTTAATCTGGGCCGCCAGGGTGGAACAAACGCTCAAAGAAACTTAACGGATAAAAAAAAAATTAGGTATCAATAAATAACCAAAAAAGCCGATTATCATAACAGGTGTGTTTAAATTACCTTATACTTGTTTATGCCAACCTTTCGAAAGAGAGGGGCGCGGGGCTGTGGGGTCTAAAGCCACAAGGCTATGATTGCCAGGCTGCATTTTTTTGCAAAGGTGGCCATTAAAGCTGCCTTTTTTTAAGAAGATGGTTATTATGTCGGTTAAGCCGGGAAGGAGGCAGAGGTATGGAAATAACCGCTATAGCTGGGATATTGCTTGCGATTATTTCTATGGTGGTCGCTTTTATGATGGATGGCGGTCACGTTTTGACACTGCTGAAGCCTACCGCGGCTATAATTGTCTTTGGGGGTACCATTGGAGCTACTATGGTCAGTTTTACCGCGAGCGAACTAAAAACAATTCCAAAACTGGTGACAATCATTATGTTTCAAAAGCTGCCGGATGAACTTTTACTAATTGACCAGATCGTAGGGCTGGCCGACAAGGTCCGCCGGGAAGGTCTTTTGTACCTGGAAAATCAGCTGCCGCAGATTGAGGATGGCTTTATGCGCAAAGGGATTCAGCTGGTGGTTGACGGAACCGACCCCGAACTGGTCAGGCAGATCCTTGAAACAGAGATATATTCCATCCAGGAGCGCCATCATATTGGGGCGAGTATCTTTGAAACCGCCGGTGGTTATGGACCCACCATGGGTATTATCGGCACTGTGATGGGGCTGGTTCACGTACTGGGCAACCTGGATAAGCCTGAAACCCTGGGTCCTGCCATAGCGCTGGCCTTTATCGCCACCCTGTACGGTGTCGGCTCCGCCAATATTCTCTGGCTGCCCATTGCCGGAAAATTAGTTAACATGAGCAAAAAGGAGATTATGCTGCGGGAACTGATGCTGGAAGGCATCATATCTATTCAGGCCGGCTATAACCCGCTCCTGATCAGGGAGCGGCTTTCCGCCTTCTTAAAACCGAGGAGCAGTAAAAAAACCGAGGAAGAGGAAGAGGAAGAAACAGAAAGTGAAGGTTAATACCCTATGAAGCGGCGCCATCAGCCAGGAAAAAAGGGCAACCACGAGAGGTGGCTTCTCACATATTCTGATTTAATAACGCTGCTCATGGTTTTCTTTGTGGTCATGTATGCGCTCAGCAGCACAAACGCCAAAAAATTTCAGGCTGTCGCGCTTTCCCTTTCAAGGGCTATGGGCGGCGGCGGGCAGTCGGTGATGAATGAACCGGGCTCCTCGTTCGTGCCTGGTGTGACCGGCAGTTCCCTGGTTAAAGAAATAGAAATGACTATGGAAACAGAAGAGAACCGCAACCTGGAGAGGATACGCAAAGAGCTGCAGACTTATATTGACGAGAACGGTTTAAACGGAAAAGTGAATGTTAATATAGAGGAGAGAGGGGTAGTGCTGAGCTTTCAGGATGTGGCCCTTTTCCCGCTTGGCTCAGCCCAACTCACGTCGGATGCCCAAAATCTGATAGGCTCGATAGGCCTGATTTTAAAAAAAGCTCCCCATTATCTCAGAGTTGAAGGACATACGGACAATCTGCCTATAAATACGTCACAATTCCCTTCCAACTGGGAGCTTTCCGTGGCGAGGGCCACCAGTGTGGTTCAGGAACTGATTGAGTTAAATCTTTCCCCCGAGCTTCTTTCAGCCGCCGGATATGGCGAGTTTCGCCCGAAAGTACCCAATGAAACGGCTGATAGCCGCCTGCAGAACCGCCGTGTCGATATTGTGGTTGTGAAAAGCAAGTATGAAACAGCGGAACCGATGGCACAGGGGTACCCTATCGTCAGACCTAACTTGGAGGCAGCGGAAAATTAAAAAATTTGGGACCATCTTTGGGACCTGTCTGGGACCTTTTAGGACTCAAGTTAATTAAAAATACTACCGATATTTCTTGTAAGTAAAGAGGAGGTGATCCCGATGAAAATTAACGGACCGGGCGGATTGGGACCTATAAAGGCCTATACTTCGCAAATAAGGAAAGACAAAGCGGGATCAAAAGAGAAGGCTGGGGAGTCCCAGGCTGACACGCTGGAGATTTCGAAAGAGGCTATGGAATTGCAATCTTTTCGAAGCGCGCTCGACAATATACCGGAAGTCCGGGAGGATCTGGTCACGGATTTAAAACAAAGAATCGATGAAGGTTCCTACCAGCCGGACAGCGACAAAATAGCAGCCGGTATCTTAAGAGAAAAGTTTTTAGACAGCAACAGGTAAATAAAAGGCCGGGTTTTTCACGGGCTCCTAAGGTATTCACTGGAAAGGGAAGGTGTATATGGAGTCTTTATTTTTAAATCTTATCAGAATTCTCAAACAACAGCATAAAACTTTGGCTGAACTGTTAAAAGCCGCCGAAGAGCATAACCGCGCCTTGCGCCAAAACGATACCGGCGCGGTTTTGTCCACCGCTTATAAGCAAGAAGAATTATCTAAAAAGTTGAAGGGCCAGGACGGTAAACTGGAGGAAGCCAAAAAGCAGTTAACCGGAGTTTGCGGCATCACGGGAAAGGCTGTTTTAAGCGATTTTAAGCATTATGCGCCCGAACCGCTGGCAGCGGAACTGGCTAAAGTATCTCAAAATCTTAGGGAAAAAATACTCCGGCTGGGCGAAATCCATAGTTTAAATAAGGTACTTGCCATGCGTGGTCAGATCTTTACCGAAAAACTGATCAGGATCATGACGCCCAGCGGCAGCAACACATACATGGGCAGCGGCAGGCTGAAAAAAGAAAGCAAACCGCTGCAAATCTTAGACTCTACCATTTAAGACAGGTGGTTAATCAATATGCCGGGAACGTGGTTTGGTTTGGAGACCGCCCGCAGGGGCATGAAATTGAATCAATACGCTCTGGATATTACCGGGCATAACCTGGCCAACGCCAGCACCCCCGGTTATTCCAGGCAGGAGGCGGTGATCACCGCTACCGATCCCTATACCCTCCCCGACATGAACACCAACCCGGTAACGCCTGGGCAAATTGGCACCGGAGTAGAGGTAAGCAGTATCCGCCGGGTTAAGGATCAATACCTGGATAACAATGTGCGCCGCTCAACAACCGACAGCGCTTACTGGGATGGTCAGATTTCTGTCCTGCAGCGGACTGAGGCTTCCTTCGCGGAGCCTGCTTCAGAAGGTATAAACGACAGGATCACCAGCTTTTTTACTTCATGGATGGATTTAAACAATACACCCCAGGACCCTGGCGTAAAAGCGGCGGTAGCCCAGGCGGGTGACAGTTTAGCATCCATGATGACCTATACATATAACCAACTGAGTGATGTGCAAAACAGCGTGGCTATGATAGACTCAACACCTGCGGTTACCGGGGGCATGATCAGTGATCAGGTAAATGAGGCCAATGACCTGTTGGTTCAGATCCGGAACCTGACTGACTCGATCAAAAGGGTTTATGATGTTGGTCAACAGCCTAACGATTTGCTGGATAAACGCGATCAGGCTCTGGAAGAACTAAGTAAGTTCGGCCCGGTCGGGGTGTCCTTTGAAACCGTCGGGGGAAAACCGACAGGTGAATTAGCTTCGCTAACCTTTTTTGGGGTGGACGTCAGAACCGCCGATCCCGCAACTCTGGGTTTGACCACCGATGGTGACACTATCACTCTCACCGCTTACGGCAGTGATGTTATCAACCTGACCGATAATAACCTTGATACCAGCAAGGGCGGGTCACTGTTGGGAATGGAGAGAGCCAGGCAGAATGTTATTGATTATAAAGAGAAACTAAACGACATCGCGCTGAATATGCAAAGCATGATTGCCGGCGTGGGTATTGATTTCTTCGCGGGGGATCTGGTCACAGGAGATTTCGCGGTAAATACCGGCATTATGGAAGACCCGTCCACAATTGACGGCACCCTGGCCGGCAGTGTTGCTGACCTCAGGGACAGCCAGATCGACCCGATTGACAAACCTTTCACTTTCCAGCAGTATTACAGCCTGCTGCTCACGCAGGTGGGCGGCAACGCCGCGAACGCCAGTGATATGGCTGACAACCAGACTGCTATCAAACAGCAGATTACCGGTCTGAGGGATTCAGTGTCCGGTGTTTCAACAGACGAAGAACTGACTAAAATGATGCAGTTCCAGTTTGGCTTCCAGGCTTCAGCCAGAGTTATCAATGTCCTGGATGAAATGCTGGATCTCCTAATTAACGGGCTTGTCGGGAGGTAGAAAAAATGCGTATCACCAATAAGTACATGACCGACAGTATCATTAGCAGCATTCAGCTCAATCAGAGCAATATCGCCCGCAGCCAGGAGCAACTCGCCACCAGCAAAAGGCTTTTGCGCCCGAGTGACGATCCCAATGTGATGGGGCAGTTTCTTTCCATTAAGACCAATTTGACTTACATGGAACAATATAACAGGAATATTGAAGACGGCCTGGGCTATCTAAATATGAACGACACAGCCATGGGCACCATGGGTGAAGTACTGGCCAAGGCCGGGGAATTAGCTGTTCAAGCCGCCAATGATACATACAACTTAAGCGATAGAGCCGCTATTGCGGAACAAATCGACAAGCTGATCAACCAGGTTGTTGATCTGGGTAATTCTTCCTTGGGCGACAAGTACATCTACGCCGGGACCAAAAACAACGCTCCTCCTTTTGAAAGAGTGGGAGACCAGATAATTTATTCTGGCGACACCAACGAAATCCGCCGCGAAGTGCTGTCCGGCACCGATTACCGGATTGACTCCCCCGGTATCACCACTGCCGGCTTGCCGGGTGTTTTCGGACTGGCTACCGATAACGGTGACGGAACTTACACGGTAAGTGACGGGACCTCGCCGGCTAGCGGAGACGGTGTTTTTAAAGTTCTTTTTGACCTGAGAAACAGGCTGAACAGTAATGATTTAACCGGGCTCCAGACCAGCATAAGCGACCTGAAGCAGGAAACAGACCGCTTATTACGGTACAGGGTTCAGGTCGGGGCCAGGACCAGCCATTTTGAGGCACTGCAAAACATGTTGGGTGACCAGGAGGTCAAGCTTACCGAAAACTTGAATAATATTGAAGGCGCTGATATGGCCAGGCTATCGGTTGTGTACAACCAGCAGTTGCTGTCATACCAGGCTTCCCTGGCCGCGGGATCAAAATCCCTCGAGGTCAGCTTGCTGAATTTTCTAAGCTAAAGAATCCATTCTTAGATTTTGAACATAAGGCCAGGTGGACTCCCATGAAAATAGGGGCGGGTGGGCTGCAAGCGCAGATTGTTCAGGACGCGGCCCGGATCCATGATGTCAGCCGTTTTAAGCCTACTGTTGAAGAGGAACTATTGCAAAGCGAAGACCTGGCCCTGCGCAAGATGCGCTTTGAGCTTAATAAAGCTGTGGAGAGGATGCGCCAGGCGGCGGAGATGTTTAATCAACCTCTCGACTTTATCACAAAAAAAGAAGGTAAGCCCAGGATCAAGTCCAGGGACCGCCGTACCGGAGCCAGCCGAGAATTCACCCTGGAAGAGGCTGAAGCCTGGCTGGCGGAACTAAATGAGAAGAAGGGCAGAAACCTCAACGGGTATGCATAAAAGAAAGTGACCGCCGGGTCACTTTATTAACAAGGAGGACTTTTTATGGAAGTAATCTCGATAAAGAGCAACCAGCGGGACAGTTTTGTATTATCTTTTCCCTGGGGCATGCCTGGCCTGGAAGACTACAAGCAGTTTAACCTGGTAGTGCTGGAAGAGAATTCTCCTTTTTATTGCCTGCGCTGTACCGGTCAGCCTGAAATAGGTCTTTTGCTGGTAAACCCGTTTGTTGCATTCAGGGATTATGAATTCGACCTTGCTGAAGAAGCAGCCGCGCAGCTTGAAATAGCTGACCGGGAGCAGGTCGCGGTTTTATGCACCGTAAATACGAGCAAAGGCCTGGACTCTGCGACCATTAACCTGCTGGCCCCGATTGTTGTAAATACAGAAAAATTAATGGCTAAACAGGTTATACTAAATGACCGGAGATATTCCCTCCGCGCCCCGTTAAAAATAAACCAGGGGGCTGACAAGGAGGTAGGCTAGATGCTTGTACTGGCGCGTAAAAAAGGCCAGTCAATTATGATTGGCAAAGATATAAAAATCATGGTGGTGGAAGTGACCGGTGAGACAGTGCGGTTAGGCATAGAGGCGCCGGCTCAACTGGAGATATTCCGGGAAGAGATCTACAAGGATTTGCGGGAAGAAAACACACAGGCTATTACCGGTGTTGAGGAAGCCATGCGGCTGTTGAAAAGGTCCGCCGGGGAGAAACCCAAAAAAAGCGACTGAGTCATTTTCCAAGAAAAATCAAAAGACTTCTGCAGACCCTTTTTGCGGTTCTCAGAAGTCTTTTGTTTTTCTTGTACACTGAAATATTCTGTTGAAATGAGACAAGAGAACCGTCCCCTTGTCTCACCTTGTCTCACGAACTCTTTGCCTTCTAATATGACAACTTTTGTATCGGTGATCATTTTGTGCGACTGAAGTCGCACCTACATCTTCCGGGTCCTCCAGCAATGTTTTGAATTCACCCAAAATGTTTTCTTGAAAAATAGGACCCTTTTAGGACTAAACCTCTTTAATTTAAGGACGATATATTTAACAGAAATAAATTTACCGGGGCGGCCGACCCGGAAAGCAAATACCGCATGGAAGCGGTATCAAATTAAAATTCATGGAGGAATGAAAAAATGAGAATTAACCACAACATCGCGGCTCTTAACACTTACCGTCAGTTATCCAACAACAACAACATCGGCTCCAAATCACTGGAAAAACTGTCGTCCGGCCTGCGCATCAACCGCGCCGGTGACGACGCGGCAGGTCTGGCCATATCCGAAAAAATGCGCGGGCAGATCCGCGGCCTGGACCAGGCGGCCCGCAACGGTCAGGATGCTATATCACTGATACAGACGGCTGAAGGCGCGCTGAACGAGACCCACTCCATACTCCAGCGTATGCGCGAACTCGCGGTGCAGTCGGCCAGTGACACTGCAACAACCTCCGACAGAGCAGAAATTCAAAAAGAAGTTGACCAGCTGGCCATAGAAATCACCAGGGTTTCCAACACGACTGAATTCAACACCAAGAACCTTTTAGGCGGTGGCTTCGACGGTACTTTCCACATCGGCGCCAACACCAACCAGAACATCAACCTGACAGTTAACGCCATGGACGCTTTCACCCTGGGAGTAGCTTCCAACGCCAATATCCTGGGCGCTTTCGCGGCCGGCGCCACCACCCTGACTTCCGGCGCGCTTTCCAACGACGGCTTGGGCAGAGGACTGAGCACCCAGACTTATAACATCGTAGTAACGCACAATGCCGCTTCCAACACTGAAGTTGCCGACACCATCACCGGCGGCACAGCGGCGGCGGGCAACTACACCGGCGACCGCAACGCCACGCTGCAGGTCAGGGTGACCGGCGCTGCTGCCGGTGAGGTGACAGCAGCGGAATACTCCACTGACGGAGGGAGCAGCTGGTCAGGCATCGCCGTAACCAACGGCGCCGGCTCGAGCACCCTCACTTACCAGGGCGTTACCTTTACCATGACTGATAACGCCGGCAACGTTGCAGGCCAGGGCTTTACCTACACGGAGGCCGCCAGGAACGACAGCATCCAGCTGCAGGACGCCACACCCACTAACATCGGCTCGGCCGTGACGGTTTACGGCGATATGTCCAGCGTGACCATCGGTAACGCCGCCACCGGTCAGACTATGCTGATTTCATCTACTTCTCTCGGCGACCTGACCAGCGGCACGGCGACCCAGGCGGTAACCCAGCTCGCTTCTTCCTCGGCGACATTTAACACCGACGGCAGTTTCGCCAGCCAGGCTGTGGCCCGCACGGGTGTCAACGTGAGCACCCAGGCAGCTGCCAACACATCGATTACAACTATTAATACTGCCATTACGACGGTTTCCACCCTGCGCTCAAAACTGGGCGCCTACCAGAACCGTCTGGATCACACCATCAACAACCTGGGCACTTCCTCGGAGAACCTGTCAGCCGCTGAATCCCGTATCCGCGACGTTGACATGGCCAAGGAAATGATGGAGTTCACCAAGATGAGTATCCTTTCCCAGGCCGCTCAGGCCATGCTGGCGCAGGCCAACCAGCAGCCGCAGGGAGTTCTCCAGCTTCTTAAATAGTATTCTTAGCCAGAAAGCCAGCCGGTTTCGGCTGGCTTTCTTTATAAGCTTGTTCTTTTCATTAAAAAAGCCAGGTAAATTGGGACTTTGGTCTTATTAATAATTATTTGAGTATGCCGATAATTGATTTAAGAACAGTTTTTGTAAACCTCCATATTAAAATAGACCCTGAGCGGGGGGAGATATTTAATGATAATTGCAGACTCCACTATTCTCATGACAGGTGAAAGCAGTGTTTTCAAAAAATACACCAAAGAAGAATCTTTAAAGACCTGGGGGGGCACCAGAAGGCCTGATTTTGAAGGCAATAGCAGTCAGACTGCGGCTCAGCCCTTAAACCTTTTCACAGACGTGGTTGAACTGTCGGATCAGGCCAGAGCGGCATGGTCGGCGGGACAAGGTCAATCCTCTGCGATTGCGGAGACTGACGCTGCCGGTGAGTTCACCCTGAGTGATCAGGACGAACAGAAAATACAGCTCATTCAAAAAATGCTGGAAGCTCTGACAGGCAAAAAAATAAAGTTCTATATGCTTAAAAGAATAAAACTGTCAGATGAAAAAACGGCATTAAATGCCGGTGCCGCATCTACTGGCTCTCCGGTTCAGCAGAGGCAGGGCTGGGGCCTGGAGTATGACCTTCACGAATCTTACCAGGAGCAGGCAAAGATGTCTTTTGCGGCACAGGGTATTGTGAAAACAGCGGACGGCAGGGAGATTGATTTTACCGTGCAGCTGAATATGAGCAGGGAATTCGCCGAACAGCACAGTGTCAGGATCAGGGCGGGAGACGCCGCCAAAGTTGACCCGCTGGTAATAAATTTTAACGGTACAGCGCCGGAGCTTACCAGCAACAAGTTCAGCTTTGATTTAGATTCCGACGGGAAGGAAGATCAGATCTCTTTCCTTGGACCCGGCAGTGGTTTCCTTACTATCGATCTTGATGGTGACGGCCAGGTTGATAACGGCAGCGAACTTTTTGGGCCTAATACCGGAGATGGATTTGCCGAGCTGGCCCAATATGATGAAGATGGCAACAACTGGATCGATGAGAATGATTCAATATATGAACGGCTGCGTATCTGGACCAAGGACCAGGATGGCAAGGATGTCCTGTTTGCCCTGGGCCAAAAGGGCGTAGGCGCGATTTTCCTGGGGAACACGAGCACCCAG
>CAZIYV010000107.1:0-12076 GCA_964543575.1 uncultured Pelotomaculum sp. | reverse complement strand
TTGTTGATTGCCGCCCCTATTAAAAAATTGCTTTACAAAAGAAGATTACAAACTGCTTGACAGTATCTCGGAGGCACTGGCTTCAACCGCTCGAGATTGTTAGTCATTTAACGTGGCGACGACCAAAGCAGGCATTAATATGGACGCTGTATATAGGATGGGAAAGGCCATAAAAAAGACAGCGGAACTCACGGCGGACAGCGACGGGCTTGGCTGCGCCAAACTGGTGGTATTCGCCAACGTGCCTGAGGACAACCCCTTCATGGCGGGCGCCTTTCACGGCATAGGTGAGCCTGAGTGTGTTATTAACGTTGGTGTCAGCGGTCCCGGTGTGGTTAAAAAAGCCGTTGAAACAGTAGCAGGCGAGGATTTTGGCATTCTGGCCGAAATTATCAAGAAAACCGCTTTTAAGATAACCCGGATGGGAGAACTGGTCGGGCGCACCGCTGCCCGCAAACTGAATATACCTTTTGGTATTGTAGACATATCGCTCGCCCCCACCCCGGCCATTGGAGACAGCGTCGCCGAGATACTGGAGTCGATGGGACTTGAACGCTGTGGAACACATGGAACCACCGCCGCCCTGGCGCTGTTAAACGATGCTGTAAAAAAAGGCGGGGCCATGGCTTCATCTTATGTAGGAGGACTGTCAGGCGCCTTCATTCCTGTCAGCGAGGACGCCGGGATGATCCGGGCGGTTGAGGCAGGCTCATTAACCCTTGATAAACTGGAGGCCATGACTTGCGTGTGCTCTGTCGGGCTGGATATGATCGCTGTTCCGGGTGATACCTCCGCTGAAACCATTGCCGCTATTATCGCCGATGAGGCCGCGATAGGCGTTATTAACAAAAAAACAACAGCTGTGCGTTTGATCCCGGCTGTGAATAAAACAGTAGGCGATTATGTGGAATACGGTGGTCTTCTGGGCAGGGCGCCGGTTATAGCGGTAAAGCCATTTTCATCAGCGGCGTTCGTCCGCCGGGGAGGACGCATCCCCGCGCCCATAAGTAGTTTAACAAACTAATATAATAATAACGATACTAGCTAAAAAACCTTTTTCTGCTTGAATTAATTTATCACAGGAAAAGGTTTTCTTATCTCTCGTAAATTATTCGTCAACCTGAAACCTACGCTTTATTTTTGCTATCTTGATTTATACGATCTCATATCTCATGTGACATATATTACCAGGCAAAGCAAGAACCGTCCCCATTTGCTACCAATTGCTATTCTTCCATAACTTTGATCAGGACATTCCTCTGCCTGGGTCCGTCAAATTCACAGAAATAGAGACTCTGCCAGGTTCCTAACAGAAGTCTGCCGCCAGTGATAAAAACAGAGAGAGAAACACCAAAAAGCGATGATTTGATATGTGCCGCAGAGTTTCCTTCCAGGTGCCTGTATCCGTCATTTAAAGGCACTATTTTGTTCAGTTCCATAAGCATGTCCTCAACAACGGTTGGATCGGCGTTCTCGTTGATAGTCAACCCCGCAGTGGTATGCGGGGTAAAGATCCGTAATGTACCCTCTTTGACACCGCTTTGTGACACGAAGCGCTCCACCTGAGCGGTAATGTCCACTAACTGGTTTCTTTCTTGCGTCTGCACTACCAGGGTATGTAATTTTGCTCCCATGATTTCACCTCCTTAGGCTGATTTTTTGAGTTATAAATTCAAAAATATTATTTGAGCCAATTTTTTTATACCACCTGTGCTGGTTCAAGTCAAATAATACTATTGCCTTAAAAAAAAATCATCCTGCCGCTTACCAGGATGATCATTATCTTTTGACCGGGGGAAATTCCTAAAAGTAAAAGTCTCTAGTCCCCAGGCTTATCTGCTCCAGTCTTTGCGCAGCTTTGTTTTTCACCGAAGGTTTACCGACCAGCTTGAGGTGTTTGGAGATGGTATCTTCCCCTATTTCCCTCGTTTCAGGGGTGGCATAGTCCAGCAAGAACTCCTTGAATGTAAGGATAGCGTTAGGCTGGCAAACATTTTGAATCTGCCCGCTCTTGGCCAGGGCCATAAAACGGTCGCCGGTTCGCCCGCTGCGATAGCAGGCTGTGCAAAAGCTCGGGATATAACCGGATTTACATACGCTTCTGATTATCTCGTCCAAACTACGGTGGTCATCCACAGCGAACTGCGGCGCCTGCTCATCTTTATCACTACTGCGGTTCTTTTCCCGGCAGTAACCGCCCACACCAGTGCAGGACCTTTTGATATTTATTATTAAACAGTTAAGCCTATAATAATATGTGCGAACAATCAAAAAAAGTCTCTTTCCAGTATACTGGAAAGAGACTTTTTAAAAGGCCTATCTTATTTATTGACGCCCCGCTGCGTGTAGTGAGTATGCAGCAGCTCGTGGGACTTGTGGCCCAGCGGCTTCTCCAGGAACTCCTCATACAGGGCTGTGACAGCCGGGTTCTCGTGGGATTTGCGCAGAACCATGCGCTCATCCTCGGTGTAGATGGCGTCAATCCTCTTGAGGCGGATGTCGGTGTTGGTCGGAATCGGTGAACCGCCACCGCCGATGCAGCCGCCGGGGCAGCACATGACTTCGATGAAGTGGTAGTCAGCTTCGCCGGCGCGGATCTTGTCCAGAACCTTGCGGGCGTTGCCCAGGCCGTTGGTGATGGCTACTTTAACAGGCAGGTCGCCTACCTGCACGGTAGCTTCTTTCACTCCGGTCAGGCCCCGGCAAACTTCGAAGTCAATATTCTCAAGAGTCTGGCCGGTGACAACTTCGTAAACGGTCCGTACCGCGGCTTCCATAACACCGCCGGATGCTCCGAAGATGGCGGCGGCGCCAGTAGAAATCCCCAGCGGCTCGTCGTACTCTTCTTCCGGCAGGTTGGCGGCGTCTAAGCCGGCCTGCGTAAACATGCGGCCAAGTTCACGGGTTGTGAGCACAACGTCAACATCCTGATAGCCGCTGCTGAACATTTCAGGCCGCTGGCACTCATATTTCTTGGCTGTGCAGGGCATGATCGACACGCAATAAATATCTGCCGGGTCAATACCCTCTTTCTTGGCGTAGTAGGTCTTTACAAGAGGGCCGAACATCTGCTGCGGCGACTTGCAGGTAGACAGGTGGGCCAGCAGGTCCGGGTAGAAGTGTTCACAGAACTTGATCCAGCCCGGGCTGCAGGAGGTGATCATCGGCAGAGTGCCGCCGGTGGTCACGCGCTGGAGCAGCTCGTTGCCTTCTTCCAGGATGGTCAGGTCGGCTGTGAAGTCGGTGTCGAATACCTTGTCAAAGCCAAGGCGGCGCAATCCGGCAACCATCTGGCCGGTAAAGATGCTGCCCGGCTCCGCTCCCACGGCCTCACCAAGCTGTACCCTGACGGCGGGCGCAGTCTGGACAACGACGTGCTTCTTGGGATCGGCCAGAGCCGCCCAAACTTTCGCAGTGTCATCTCTTTCTACGATGGCCCCGGTCGGACATACCACAGAGCACTGTCCGCACTGAACACATTCCATATCAGCCAGATTCTCGTTGAAAGCCGGCGCAATCAGGGTGTCAAAGCCCCTGTTTTCGGCACAAAGAGCCTGCACTGTCTGCACGTTGGTGCAGACTGAAACACAGCGGCGGCAGAGGACGCATTTACGCGGGTCCCTGATAAGGGCAGGGCTGGAATCATCAATAGGATATTCCGTCTTCGCGCCGTCAAAACGCACTTCTGTGATGCCGAATTCTTTGGCCAGATCCTGCAGTTCGCAGTTCTGGTTGCGGAGGCAGGTAAGGCACTCCATCGGGTGGTCCGAAAGAATCAACTCAAGGACTAATTTGCGGGCTTTAATAACCGCCGGAGTATTGGTCTTAACAACCATGCCCTCGGCAACCGGAGCCACGCAGGATGGTATAAATGTCCTCGCCCCCTGCACTTCTACCATACAGATGCGGCAGGCGCCGACAACGTTCAAGTCTTTCAGATAACAAAGAGTCGGGATCCTTGCTCCCACTTTTTGAGCGGCTTCAAGTATCGTAGTTCCTGCTTCTACCGCTACTTTCTGATTATCAATTGTTAAATTTATCATTTTCACATTTTCCCTCCAAACTCCCGTATTTTTCTACATTTCCTTTTTCAAAAAGCTGCGGGAGCGGCTTTTATTCCTTAAACTCACAAACGTTACAGCGGCACTTCTTCTCCTTGATATGCTCCTCATACTCGTCCCTGAAGTACCTGATAGTGCTCAGAACCGGGTTGGGAGCAGTCTGGCCGAGGCCGCACAGCGCTGTTGCCTTGATCGTGGTAGCCAGTTCGATCAGAAGCTCGACATCGCCTTCTTTTCCTTGACCGTTGGAGATGCCATCAATAATTTCGTACATCCGCTTGGTGCCGATCCGGCAGGGTGAACATTTGCCGCAGGACTCGTCCACGACGAAATCAAGGAAGAACTTGGCTATGTCAACCATACAGGTATCTTCGTCCAGAACGATCATCCCGCCGGAACCCATGATGGCACCGAGCGCTCCAAGAGAGTCGTAGTCGACCGGGGTGTCCAGGTGCTCGGCAGGAATACAGCCGCCTGACGGACCGCCGGTTTGGACGGCCTTAAACGCTTTCTTCCTGGGGATGCCGCCGCCGATTTCAAAGACGATTTCTCTCAAAGTGGTGCCCATCGGAACTTCGATGATACCGGTGTTGTTAATTCTGCCGGCCAGAGCAAATACCTTGGTGCCTTTGCTCTTTTCAGTGCCGACGGCGGCATAAGCAGCAGCGCCTTTGAGAATGATCTCAGGAATATTAGCCCATGTTTCAACGTTGTTAAGAACGGTAGGCTTACCCCAGACACCGGCGTTGGCCGGGAATGGAGGCCTGGGCCTCGGCTCGCCGCGCTTGCCTTCAATGGAGGTCAGCAGAGCGGTTTCTTCACCGCATACAAAAGCACCGGCGCCAATTCTGATCTCAATGTCAAAGTTAAAGCCGGTACCTAAAATATCTTTGCCCAGCAGTCCGTTTTCACGGGCCTTTTGGATGGCAAAATCCAATCTTTCAATAGCCAGCGGGTATTCCGCCCGTACGTAGACATAGCCCTGCTCCGCGCCAATCGCGCGGCCGCAAATGGCCATACCTTCGATAATGCTATGCGGGTCGCCTTCCAGGACTGACCTGTCCATGAACGCGCCCGGGTCACGCTCGTCACCGTTACAGACAACATATTTGGGTGTCCCGCTGGCTGAGGCGGTAAATCCCCACTTCATACCGGTGGAGAAACCAGCGCCGCCACGTCCGCGCAAGCCTGATTTTTTAACCTCTTCAACGATTTCCGCGGGCTGCATCTTGGTAAGAGCCTTGCCCAGCGCGGCATAGCCGTCATTGGCTATATAGTCCTCAATGGAAGTGGGATCTATATAGAAGTTGTTGCGAAGCACGACCTTCTTTTGTTTTGCGAACAGGTCGATATCATCAACCTTGGGAGTAGGTTCTTTCGCCCCGGGTGACCTGTACATTAAGCGCTGTACCAGGTTCCCCTTCATGATATGCTCCTCAACAATTGCCTCGGCATCCTTCGGCTTTAACCTGCGGTAAAAGGTTGCGTCAGGATATACAATAGCGACCGGACCCATATCGCACGGACCCATGCAGCCGGTAAGAATAATCTGAACCTGATCCGCAATACCGTTCTTGCTCAGGGCTTCCTTCATGGCGTCTACTACATCAAGGCACTTGGAAGATATGCATCCCGCGCCGCCGCACATCATGACGTGGGCTTTTTCAGTTGCGGACGGAACTCCCTCGCGAATTTTAAGGACTGCCCGTCTATTTTCTTTAATCTTTGCCAGTTCGTCCAAAGACTTCACTTAATTACACCTCCGTTTAAATCCTCCAGCCATTTCTGAAGATATCCCTTTTTGCGTGCCTGACACCCATTTAATAAATCGGACATAGTTATCAATAAATCAGGGCAATTCAAGCAGGCATTTTAATTGTTACTACGCGTACTGCTCCAGCACTGCGGGGATAAGTTCCGGCTCCAGACGGCCGTGCACATCTTTGCCGTCTATAATCATTGCCGGCGCAAGGCCGCATGCTCCGATGCAGCGTACGATCTCCAAAGTAAACCGGCTGTCGGGAGTTGTCTGGCCGGGTTTAATATCCAGTAATTCTCTAAGTGTTTTGGTAACCATTTTTGTCCCCTTAACGTAGCAGGCTGTTCCAGCGCAAACGCTGACCTTATGCCTGCCCCTGGGAATCAAGGAGAAGAAGGCATAAAAGGTAATAACACCGTATACTTCCTGAAGCGATACCCCCAACCCCTCAGCTATCTGCACCTGTACCCATTTGGGCAGATATCCTACAAGCCCCTGGGCCTTGGTCAGAACCTGGATTAATCCGCCGGGATTACCTCTGTACGGATCAATAATCTTATCTAGTTGTTTGGTCAGTTCGTCGTCACAACCACAATTGCACGCACATGCTACCACAAGTCTGTACCTCCCTTGCTTAATACCTTTTAAAGTTTCCTCAAAAAAAACCCACACCTAAAAAACCCTTACAAACCTCTACCATGAAACTTCAGGAAAGTTGCCGTTTGATTTTTCAGCCCACCTCCTTATGTTACTATGATCATTAAAAAGTTAACTTAAAGATTTCGTTATAAATAGTTTTTATCCTTCTAATATTTTAAAAATTTTAGAGTTTTAAAACATTTTTTTTTAAAATATAACAGTCAATTTATTTCAAATATTTTATAGGTGTTTCAGGGAAAATCACAATTAATTTCTTTCATAAATCAACAGTTCTTTTTGGTAATCGACAAATTAGATAAAATTATAGAAAAATTTGCACTTTTATTTAATAATAGCCTTAAAAGACTTTATGGCAGCTATTATTGTTTGTTCTATTTCTTTTTCACCATGGGCCAGTGAAACGAACGCGGCTTCAAACTGCGATGGCGCAAGATAGACACCTTGCTCCAGCATCGATTTAAAAAAGGCGCTAAAATATGAAGTGTTAGACGAGCAGGCGGAAGTATAATCTATAACACTTCTTCCTGTAAAGAAAGCGCACAGCATAGAACCGACCCGGTTCAAACTTACCTCAACCCCGTTATTCAATGCGGCTTCCCGCAGACCTTGCTCAAGAGAAGCGGACTTTTGCTCCAGTTTCTCGTAAATCCCCGGCTGTTTTAAAATTTCCAGGGTAGCGATGCCTGCCGCTACAGCCAGAGGGTTGCCCGACAGGGTCCCCGCCTGGTAAACCGCTCCCGCGGGCGCCACGCACTCCATTATCTCGCGTTTTCCGCCATAGGCGCCAACCGACAATCCACCACCGATCACCTTGCCCAGACAGGTAAGGTCGGGCGTTATTCCGTATAGCTGCTGCGCCCCTCCGTAAGAAACGCGAAAACCAGTCATCACTTCGTCAAATATGAGAACGCTCCCATACTTGGTGGTGAGACGCCTCAGTCCTTCAAGAAAACCAGGCGCCGGTGGAATGACACCCATATTACCTGCCACCGGCTCTACAATCACTGCCGCAATTTCTTCGCCTTCTAATCTAAAAACTTCTTCCAGGTTTTCCAGGTCGTTAAAGCCTGCTATTATTGTATTCGCCGCAGATCCGGCAGGAATCCCGGGACTGGTGGGGATACCAAGAGTCAGCGCGCCTGAACCGGCTTTTATTAACAAAAAATCGGCATGCCCGTGGTAACACCCCTCAAATTTGACAATCTTGTCTCTGCCGGTATAACCGCGGGCCAACCTGAGCGCGCTCATAGTGGCTTCAGTACCTGAGTTTACCAGGCGGAGCATCTCTACCGACGGAACCGCCGCCGCAACCATGGCTGCCAGGACGGTTTCCATCCCGGTGGGGGCGCCAAAACTCGTGCCCACATCTCTTAAACACCTTTCCAGCGCTTCTACCACGCAGGGGTGCCGGTGGCCCAGGATTAGCGGACCCCAGGAACCAACGTAATCTATATATTCATTGCCGTCCTCGTCATAAATTTTTGCGCCTGACCCGCTTTTGATAAAAACAGGGTTTAGACCAACCGACTTAAAAGCCCGCACCGGGCTGTTCACACCGCCAGGTATGAGTTTTTGCGCTTCCTTAAAGAGTTCAATGGACTTGGTAAATCCCTTATGCATTTGGTCCGACAACTCCTTTTGTTTGTGTCAATACATTCGAAGACATGTGGTTTTCCTGTTATTTATTCAAAATAACGCATACTGCTTTTCTTTAGCTCTGCCGTGCTGAACAGCAGTTTATATTCATTTACACCTGTAGCCAGCGATATTTTTTCAGCTGTCCGGAGGCACTCTTCCTGGGACCGCCCATGCACCATGGTGAAAAGATTGTAAGGCCAATCGGGATAACGCGGCCGCTGGTAGCAGTGGGTTACTTCCTCAAAGCCGGCCATAATCACTCCAATATCTGCCGCTTTCTCGCTGGGAGCATCCCAGACCACCATGGCGTTAGCCAGGTAGCCCAGGTCCTGGTGTCGCACTGCAGCCCCAAAACGTCTGATTTGCCCGTTGGCAATAAAATATTTGATTCGCTCAATTAACCCTTCCTCGGTCATGTTCAGTTTAACAGCCATTACTTTAAACGGCCGGCTCACCAGAGGCAAACCGTTTTGCAGTTCACGTATAATCTCTTTATCCTGTTCGGTCAGCATGGACACACCTCATTAAAGGTCAAAATTTACTCTGATTTTAAAAACTTTTTCAGCTGGAAGGATTATCATTTCGTGAATGCCATTATGTTTTTTTATTTCACTTAAGATATCATCCATTTTTTCTTCGGACTCGGCCAGTACCGTAAACCAAATGTTATAGTCATGTTCCCGCAGGTAATTATGCGTAACTCCCGGAAAGGAGTTTACCAGCGCAGCGACCTGATCGATACTGTCAGTGTCAGCTTTTACAGCGCAGAGAGCACCCTGGTAACCCAGTTTTCTGGAATCAAATATTCCACCCAAGCGCCGGATTAAACCGTTGTCCACCATAATTTTTATCCGGGCTATAGCCTCTGCTTCGGTGATCCCAAGTGCTGCCCCTATTTCCCGGTATGGCTCTGTGACGAGGGGAAAGTCCGCCTGGATTATATTCAGCAGCTTTCTGTCAAAACTGTCCAGTTTCATAAAATTTAGTAACCCTTTCTCCCGTGGTACAGACACCAGGGTTCTTCCGCCATGTAGTCACCGTGGTAAAAATATGCGCGTGCCCGGCAGCCGCCGCATACCTTTTTAAAATTGCAGGTACCGCAGCCACCCTTGTATTCCTCTGTGCGAAGGGTTTTAAATATTTCAGCGTCCCGCCATATATCAACAAAAGAATTTTCCCGGACATTGCCTGCCGGGATATTCAGATAAGCGCAAGGCTGCACAATACCTCTCGGGCTGATGATGCAGTAGGACAGGCCTGCCAGACAGCCTTTGGAAAAACGTGTTTTGACTCCCAACTGCGCGGCTATGCGCATGAACTGAGGGGCACAAGTTGGCTTCAGCTCTATATTTGTTTCAGATTGCTTTTTCATGATGCGTTGGAGCAGATCTTCATACTGTCCGGCCCTCAGCGACTCAGCTTCTATATTAACCGCGCGTCCGGTAGGCACCAGGAAAAAGATATGGTGCCCAACAGCCCCTAATGAAACCGCGAAATCAGTCAGTTTTTCCACTTCGGGCATATTCCAGTCCATAACCGTGGTATGAATTTGAAAAGGAAGGCCTGCCTCGCTGCAGGCGCGCATGCCTTTTACCGCGCCGCTCCAGGCGCCCGGCGACGCCCTGAATTCATCATGCCTGTCCGGATCGATGCTGTCCAGGCTGATCCCCATAGCCATAGCTCCGGCGTCTTTTAAGCGCCTCGCCACATCTAACGTGATGAGGGTGCCGTTTGTCCCGAAGACCGGACGCAGTCCTCTGGCCCTGGCATGGCTTACCAGTGTAAAGATATCGTCACGCATCAGCGGTTCACCACCGCTGAAGATCATTATCTTGAAACCGGCTTCAGCAATCTGATTTATCAGTGTCATACCCTCTGCAGTACTCAGTTCCTCATCGGCCTTTGCCCCCGCGTCACGGTAGCAGTGCTTGCAGTACATATTGCAGGCGTTAGTGGTATTCCAGGAAATAATCACATTTATCAGCTCCTAATTGAGTCGTGGGAATTGGGACGTGGGACGTGAGATTGAAAGATAGTCTCAGGGGTTAAAAGACCAAAAAGGAATGCAGGATATACCCACGTCTCACGTCTCACGTCCCACGACTAAATTGTCCCACGTCCCAATTCCCACGTCTCATGTCTCATCTTTCAGCCACCTGGCTGTGTCCAGGGCGTGGTAGGTGATGATTATATCCGCCCCGGCCCGTTTGATTCCGGTTAGAGACTCCATTACGATCCTTCGTTCATCAATCCAGCCTTTTTGGGCCGCGGCTTTTACCATGCTGTACTCCCCGCTTACATTATAAGCGGCCAATGGACAGTTAATCTCATCCTTAACCCTTCTGATGATATCCATATAAGCCAGGGCGGGCTTGACCATAATAATATCCGCCCCTTCTTCTATATCCAGCCAAACCTCACGAAGCGCCTCATCAGAATTAGCAGGATCCATCTGATACGATTTCCTGTCTCCGAACTGGGGAGCGGAACCCGCGGCTTCACGGAACGGACCGTAAAAGGCGGAAGCGTATTTAGCGGAATAGGACATAATGGGAACATTTATATAACCGTTTTCGTCCAGGGCGCTGCGAATAGCCCCCACCCTGCCGTCCATCATATCCGAAGGCGCTATTATATCCGCCCCGGCCGCGGCGTGGGAAACGGCGGTCCTGGCCAGAAGTTCCAGGGTGCGGTCATTTAATACATACCCATCCTTAATCACACCACAATGGCCATGACTGGTATATTCGCAGAGGCAAAGATCGGTAATTACCAGCAATTCGGGGTAAACCCGCTTGATAGCCCGCAATGTCTCCTGTATAATGCCTTCATCATCATAAGCGCCAGACCCGGTTTCATCCTTATAGGCAGGCACGCCAAAAGGAAGCACACCAGGTATGTTAAGCTTCACAACCTCTTCCAGGTGCTCCAGCAGCCTGTCTATTGAAAAGCAAGAAACGCCCGGCATTGCTTCCACTGGTCTAGTGAAGCCGCTGCCGTGCGCAACAAACACAGGATAGATCAGGTTATCCACCGACAGCTTGGTTTCGCGTACCATCCGCCGGATATTTTCATTGTTCCTGAGGCGTCTCGGGCGCTGTACCGGAAAAGACACGTATCATCCCTCCAATATTATTTTATCCCTATTTCCTCATCGGTCAGGTAACAGGCCGGATCTGATTCCCAAAAATCACCGGTTACAGCTTCCGCTCTGGCCCTGAAGTTGCCGTTGCACACATTAAGCCACCTGCACACAGAACAGCGGCCTTTTAAAAGCGGCTTTCTGTTTTTCAGGCCGGCCAGAACCGGCTGGGAAATATCGGTCCAAATATCACCGAATTTTCTTTCCCTGACATTGCCAAAGGTGTGGTTCTGAGTGAACTGGTCGGGGTGGACATTTCCGTACCAGTCAACAGCACCTATGGCTATCCCGGTGCGGTTTCCGCCATTTAAGTGCAGCAGTTCCAAAATATTGGCGGCTCGACCTGGATTATCTTTTTTCATTTTCAGGTATATATACACACCGTCGGCGTGGTTATCGACGGTCAGTATTTCCTTGGGCAGACCCCGCCGGTGAAAATCCAGGGTGCGCTCCACGATCAGGTCCATAGCAGCGCGCGCTTCAGCGCGGGTGATATCTTCCTCCACCATTTTACTGCCTCTTCCGGCATAAACGAGGTGATAAAAACAAACCCGGGGAATGTTCTCTTGCTCAACAAGGTCAAATATGGCGCCGAGGTCTTGGTAATTATGCCTGTTTATAGTAAAGCGCAGGCCTACCCGCTGGTCAATCGCTTTGCAGTTTCTGATTCCCTCCAGCGCATCCTTAAAAGCTCCGCTGCGACCGCGAAAACGGTCATTGTTTTCCGCGATACCATCCAGGCTGATCCCGATATATCCTACTCCTATGTTTTTTAAAGAAGCGGTCAGCTCAGGAGTTAACAGGGTACCGTTGGTG
>CAZIYV010000106.1:0-12185 GCA_964543575.1 uncultured Pelotomaculum sp. | reverse complement strand
TGTTCCAGCACAAGAATCTGGTCAGCGTTTCTGATTGTAGATATACGGTGGGCGATAACCACGATGGTCATCCTGCCGTGCAGGTTTTCAATAGCCTGCTGAATACGTTTTTCATTCTCCGAATCCAGAGAACTTGTAGCTTCATCCAGGATAAGAACCGATGGTTTTCTTAAAAGAGCCCTGGCCAAAACAACGCGCTGCCGCTCACCGCCAGACAAGCGCACTCCCCTGTCGCCCACAACGGTGTCAAGGCCATCCGGCAGGCTCCTGACAAAAGAATTGATGGCGGCTAACCGCAAAGCTTCCCACATTTCTTCCTCTGAGGCATCCGGGTAAACCCACAACAGATTTTCCCTGATACTGGCATTAAATAATAGCGCGTCCTGGGGTACGTAGCCGATGGAATTCCTCCATGGGCGCAAAATTCCCGGCAATGGTATGCCGTCAATCAGGATGTCTCCCTTTTTAGGAGTCAGCAACCCGATCAATAAATCCACCAAAGTGCTTTTGCCCGCGCCGGAGACACCGACAAATGCGGTAGTGGTGCCGACAGGAAGGACGAAATTTGCCTCTTTTACAGCGTATCGGGCACGTGCGGAGTCATAATAAAACGAAACATCGCGAAACTCCACTCCGTGCTTCAATACTATCCTCTTAAAAGATTCATCTTCAGGCAGGTTTTCCTGGGCGGCAAAACACTCGTTTTCCAATTCTTTGGCGGCTCGAAAAGCAGGCAGCATCACATTTATATTCTGCAATCCCTTTTGAAAGGAAGAGAGTTTTGGCCAGAGACGGGCTACAATAACGGAAATCACTATAAACTCCTGGGGATTGAGACTAAATATCTTAATAGCGCTGAATAAGTATATGCTTATAAAAACAGCTGCGCCCACTGTATACACCATGGTTGTCCGGGTTTGTATATTATTAAACCTGGTCAGGTTTTTCTTCATCATATTACGGGTTTTGATAAAATTTTGGATCTGAGCCGCCTCAACACCATAGCTTTTAATTTCTTTGATCCCGTTTAAGTGTTCTGTAAGATCAAAAAGTAAGCTGCGGTTTAAATCCGTAATCTCCTGTCCCGTCCTGCGGGATTCCCTGGCCAAAGTTTGTAATAATACAAACAAAATAAGCGCGCCGGCCAGCACCAAACAAGTTAGACCAGGCGCTATCATTAAAGCGATAGCAATTTGAATTAAAGTGATCAGAGTAGTGGACATCATCTGCAAAAAATAATTTACTCCGGCATAAACACGTATTAATTCATTAATAATAACATTTGTGATATCCGATTTCGTCTTGGATATTAAAAGCTGCCATTCGGCATAAGCTACCGTCTTAAAGAGCCTGACAGACATAAAAACACCAAATGTCTGCTGAATATCAAAATTAAGCACGGACTGATAGCGCTGCAGCCAGCTCTGTCCAAAATTAAGGCCTAAATATAACAGAAGTACTACCGGCAGGTTTAACGGCAAACCAATGTTTTTAAACAAATCATTCAGCCAGGAAGTCAATCCACTGCTTGCTTGTATACCAGGAATAATGCCGGACACTATTAATAACGGTATAATCATTAATACGCCTATACTTTCCAGCATCCCGAGCATAACCATCAGTATAAAATTAACCAAAAACTTGATGCGCGATAAATTATATAACTCCTTGATAAAAACCAAAATTAAATCCATTGTATTTCCTCAAGTAATTCCTAAAGTGTATCTATGTAATGTTTTCTTCCCTTTTCAAAAACCGGCTGAAGATCAGACTGCGGATCAACATACGCAGGTTGGGGTCATCTGCCGCATCATAATTTATTGTGCTATATTTAGCGATCTCCCCCTGGATTTTAGGGAGATCAAGATACTCACGTTCAGCCTCCAGCGTGCCGATGTTCTGTATCTCGGCAGCCAGTTCCGGCCAGCTGGACTGTAATCGCTGGGTCCAGTCAGGGCTCTGTCTGCCTCGCACCTTTTCATTCCACCGAACCTTGTCCGGTAAAATTCCAGCCATAGCCCGCCGAAGTAAAAACCGATTCCTGCCGCCCCGCATATACTGGCTGTCCGGCACACTAAGACAGAACTCGATTACCCGCTTGTCAGCGGTAGGGTCACGCGAAGCCATGCGATAGGCCAGCGCCTGCTTGGTATTAATGACACCCCCGTGGCTGAACAAATTTGGGCTGAGGCGCTGTTTACGCTCTTCCCAACAGTCAGCTGGTTTTACAAATAAGGGATCATACCCAAATCTGTGAAACCGCTCTTGAACTGAGGCACGGCGGGCAAAATCCGGGTTAACCGGTGACAAACCCCGCATTATCCTGTATCGTTCGCGGGCTCCCTGTCTGTTTATTTTTTTTCGTATGTCATAGGGTAACAACTCCCAATACAATTGGATCAACTTCCTACACGGGCGATTGTAACGTCTGGCAAGAGCCCAGCTCTCATGGAACAACCGGCGCCAATGACCCGCTCGAAGCAGCGTTAGCATATAGGGATAAGCACGCCCCCAGGAAATTGTGACATTACCTGCAGAACCATTTAATATAACACCAACATTTCGTTCCTGCGCCGCCGCCATGATGCTATCTAACCAAAAAAGGTTCTCAAAAATCTTATAAGGCTGCTCCAGCATTGCCAGCAGCCGGTCAGTATCGCTTAAAGAATGCTTGCCTCCCGAACGGCAGTAGTTAACATCAATATTTCCGGCATGTTCCCGTACGGCTTCGATGAATGGTGTTTCATCAGCCTGCATGGAAGCAGGCAGCCAGTCCTGGTAGCCGGGCATCGGCACCGCGCTGAAAGCCTGGAGCAGCCGGCCGCTCCCGGCTAATTCCCGGGCGGCTATGCAGGCTACCGTAGTGGAATCCAACCCGCCACTCAGCATCACGCCTACCGGGCGGATGCTGCGCAGGCGGCAGCGCACCGCTTCACCGAGGACTTCACGAAAAGCCTCTTCATATTCGCTGTCTGACTTCATTTTTAATTCAGGCTGACCTTCGACCTGCCAGTAAACCTGCTTTGCCGTCCCGTCAGGGCTTATTGTCAGCGTATGCCCGGCAGGCAACAGATAAATATTTTGATATGGGGTTAGTTCAGGGTCTAGTTGGTGTCCTACACAAGGCATAGCCAGAAAATCGGCAATCCAGGTCTTATTATGCTCTTTAGCAATCTCTGTCAGAGCAAACAATGGCTTAATCAAGGTGGAAAAGGCAAAGAGCCCGGCCGACCGGTAATAGTAAAATGCTTTTGTCCCGGTATGATCCACTGCGCAGAACAGTTCCTGCCGTTTATTGTCCCAGATGGCGAAGGCGAAATCGCCCACAAGGTGTTTCGGGCAGTCCTGGCCCCACTTCTGGTAAGCCTGTAAAATAAAAAGGCTGTCCGGTAAGACCTCCCGGCAGGAATGTTCAATACCCAACTTATCACATAGTTCAGCCCGGTTGTCGATAATAGTATCGGCCGTAACCGTTAAACCAGTCAGAGCATCGTGGTAGGGGAGGATTTCTCGCACAGATTCAGGAGTGATATGCTGGGCGTGGCAGCCGAAAAACACCTGTCCCTCCTGCCAGGTCCCCACAGCGTCCGCATGATAGATGCCTAATTCCCGCATCATGGACGCACCCGTTTCCTGTGCAGCCGGTCTGCCATCACAATAGAAAATGCCGCATATAGCGCTCATATTCTTATAGCACCATCACTCTCAGTTAAATCGACCTGAACAAACAAATGATTCTCGCAGTAATAAAAAAAAGCGGTTCAAGCTTTGCGACTGGTATTAGAGAACCTTTTGGCGCCGCAAATACCATCATATGCCCAAGCCAGAACCTACAGTATCATTCAGTTAATCTACTAAGAGCAACAGCAATCGTGCCAATCACTCAAAGCTATTCCAGGGAAAGATGAATCACCAGTTCCGCTTGATTTAACTTGTTCTTCTGTCATTTTAACTGGAATCTCAACTATTTTAGGCTCGGACCATTTACTTTTCATATATTGCTTCACCTCCTTCGCTTAGAGTCTTGTTTCCACCATCATCAGCAAACTTACCTACTATAGTGAACCGTTCCCGACCCTGGCCGCCTGTCAGGATCGTACCGCCGCACCTTAGCCAGGCATGGGCCACAATGATCTTCCCCTCATCTTTGCCAACACCGAGATAAAGCGTATTGTCTATCCCGCGCCACCTAAGCATTATTTTACCTGCTATGGCCTGAACCAGGCACTTGCTTTCCCATGCCGTATAGCGGCTCACTGTCTCAACCACCTGTCCGACCCGCCTGGCTGATTCAATTTTGATAAAGTCTTCCTTCATTGGCGATTCCCGCATATGTTTCCCGAGAAGTGGGGTCAGCCAGCGAAAAGGCAGCGCCAGAATAGCCAGGCGTACTACCCCTGTCAGGCAAAAGGCTTCTAAGAATAACCACTGTTCCCGCCAAGGCAAATGAAAGAATTTTTTTACCCTGCTATACAATTTCAACAAGGCCCTGGGCATAGAGTTTTCTGAAAAAAGCCAGCACATCACGTTCACAAATTTTATCTTCCACATCAAAATCTTTTAACAGCAAAATCACCACATCCCGAACCGATTGCGGTTTTTCGAGCAGTTCCCAGATGCGGCTGCCGATAACGTCCAACCCGTAATATTTGCCTTTATCAATGTTCAGCATGACCTTTTCTCCGTCCATATCAGCGGCAACAAGCCCGGCGGCCTTGGTAACAACGCTGTCAAGGCCGATTTCTTTGACTAAGTCCATATCCGGTATCACCTCATTTGCAGCCATGTGTTATACAGCTCTGCAGGCACGCTGTCGCGCCAAATCCTGTTGTACGAGTCGCACCTGCTCTTCCAGGGAAAACATCCCTTCCGGCCTGGCCAGTCGAGAAACAGCAACCTGTCTTGCCACTGTTACGCACTGTTGAAAATGCGCCTCTTTTAAATCCAGTCCGTCAACCAGCCATGGCCGGTAGGTGTGACTTATTAACACTGCCAGTTTGTCCATACCTGCAAGAGAACTGATTGTTACATCCTGGCGTTTTTCCACTTCCAGTTCGTATACAGCAACCAGTGGCATAGAAGATCGCCAAAATCCTTTGTGAGCAGGTATCGCAAACTTGTCTTTATCATTGCCGGTAAAAAACGGTGTAAGGGAAGAAGTGTCGACACCTATGGTTTCGGCACTGTCGCGCCACAACTTTTGCTGGGGGTAGGAGGCTTGTACCCATGCGATACCGTCCGCATCCAATGTCACTGCGGCTACATCGTCTGTTAAAAAAAGATATCCCCGTTTTCTGAAAGCGGCTAACATTGTTGATTTGCCTGCGCCGGATGCTCCTGTAAAAATTACACAACATCCATTGATAACCACGGCACTGCCGTGAATCGGAAGAATTCCACGCTGCATAAGCAACGCACCAAAAGTGGTGCCCAGGAGAAAGAGCCGTACTGTAATTTCTTTTGCCTGTTCGGCAGGCTCTACAACAATACGGTTTCCACCGGTCACATAATAACAGCCCGCCCCCGGGACCCGAAAAAGAAACTGGTCCTTTGCGGCCTGGTAAACCTGGGTTTTTTCAATGGGATCCACGATATTAGCAGGCACTTTGCCAATACTAATCCTGACATCCGGAGCAACAGGCGGCTTATTAACATTCAAAAGCTCAGGCAATAAGATATCCGACTCGATGTGGAGGCCAAAAACTTTGTAGCTGTGTTTAGTATTGCTTTTTCCTGATTCATCGTTCAACTGAATGGGACCCCCCCTGACGAGTCACATCTTCCAGGTTAATTTAACTCATTATACCCATATAGTACTAAAATCAGGGATTAGCAGTCTTCCTCCTTGAAGGTCCATTATTAAGCACCCGCTTTCCCCCCTGGACTAGTACAGGGGTAATGTTCTCTCTAAAAATAGGACCAAAGTCATACTAAAATAGGACAAAAGTCTGATTCAAAAAAATTTAACATAGGATACAATTTTTACTACATAGAACTCAAGTATAAAGGCAAACTCATCGAAAGGTGAGGACGCAAAACCTACAGGTCTAAAGCTGAAAAAGCTATGGCGGCTGGGTTGCCTGGGTTAAATATTTTTTAAAGTAACTCCATAAAGTTACTTTAGATTATCTTACCAGCAACCTGCTCTTCCAAGGCAGGTTTTTTTATTTTTCAATTGCATACCGATTCCTGTCAAGGGCAAACTCATCGAAAGGTGAGGACGCAAAACCTACAGGCCTAAAGCACAAAAAGCTATGGCGGCTGGGTTGCCTGGAGTTGTTTGTCTTATTTATTAGGGACAAAAGGCAACCTGCTCAAAAGGCGGGTTTTTTAATTACCCGACCTGCAAGAAATGAATGAATTTTAGGAGGTTAGTCCTATGTTCATATTAAAGCACAGATTGTACTGGCTGGTCCTCAACCTGATGTTTGTGGCCTCACTGCTGGCCTGGATGCCTGCAAATAATTCACCTGCAGCTGCAGATATACCGCCATATATTTTAAGCACATCCCCGGCTGCCGGCGCATATAATATCCCAATAGGTGATAATATTACCATAAGATTCAGTGAAAAAATTCTACCGGGACCAATGGCCACTTATAATAGTATCAGTGTACTGGATGCCGGCGGCAATCCAGTTGCCTTCGTGAAAAATATAAGCGGCAGTAAACTGGTAATAGACCCGGTTGAGTTTCTTAGCACTGGTACTTACTATAAGGTAACAATACCGGCTGGAGCGCTCAAAGATACGAGCGGCAATAGAACGCGGGCAAATTATAGTTTTGGCTTTGCGACTAACCGGCCTGAAGGAGATAATACGTCTATGACAAACACTACAACCATGACAGATACTACCACACACGTGACAAGCACTACGACTATGACAGATACTCCCATATCTGTGACAAGCATTACAACTATAGAAGATACGACTACACCTGTGACGGATGTATCCTGCGATGTTTTAGGTATGATCCCTGATGATAAAACAAAGGGGTTATATAATTACAATAAACTAATTGCTGAGGTAAAAAAAGGGGCAAAAATAAATGTCAATGGTACATATTATTTAAGATCACCATATAGCGAATGCTCCAGCGAAAATCAAGTTGATGCAGGTCTATTTTTGACCGGTGACTCACCAGCTCACAGTAAATTAATCCTAATGGGAGGATCTTTTTTCAATATCAAAGGTAGTGCCCTTATTGAGAAAATCTCCATAGAATGCCCGACAGATAGGTTATCTTATTTAATAAGGATGAATGCGCCTTTTGTTAATGAAATAACAGTTAGAAACAATTATATAACAGGTAATATTAGACTTATTGATTCAGATATTCCATTTGATGTTGATTTTATTTCTACTCCCTGCGATATAGAAAAGCTAGTTATAGAAAACAATGAAATTTATGATGTTTATAACAGCAGTGGAAATCGAACTATAATATTAGTAACAAATACCCCAGTAAAATCATCTTATATTAGGAACAATAAAGTAACAAATTTTTCTTATATATTTTATAATAACGGCATAACTAATGGTCATCCTTCAGAAAAATATTTAACCAATAATTCTAATGCTGTTATAGAAAATAACAAAATTATATGTACCGATGACTATGATGCAGTTAACAGAAATAATGGCAATATTAGTGGTTACTACTGTTTTGCATTAATTGAAGGATTCAGAGTTGAGTGCAGAAATAATATTTTTGAAGGATTTCACGTATCGGAGGCGCCGGATACTGTAGTATATGATAATTATTTTAGTATTACTAAGTTGCTATATGAGGGAAATACATGGAAGAATATAGTTAATT
The DNA here is from genome assembly GCA_964543575.1 of uncultured Pelotomaculum sp. Taxonomy (GTDB): domain Bacteria; phylum Bacillota; class Desulfotomaculia; order Desulfotomaculales; family Pelotomaculaceae; genus Pelotomaculum_B. The sequence continues at coordinate 4,365 of CAZIYV010000106.1, read as the reverse complement.
TTACTCCAAGTATTTCCCATGTAGATATTATGAAATCGAAGTCTGGAACCAGTGTTGCTGGAGAAAAGACAGAAAGGATCTACAGGAATAATACCTATATTGTGGAGCCTGGTTATGCTGATAGATTTGGTCAGGATAGGTTCTTGTTAAGGAAAAAGATTAATACATGGCAGACAGATATAGACAGCATTATTATTGAAGATAATTATTTTGATATGTATATATTAAGTTTTGATTATTATGGGCAACGGTTTAAGGAGTTATATAAATTCAATAGAAATACCGTATTAATGGATACTATCGAGCATAGTGTACATTATCAGGCTTTTGCTATTATTAATGAGATGAGAGATGAATCTGGCAATTTTATACCAAGGGATCTAATATTTACAAATAATACTATCACCTGTGACACAGCCCCCTTTGGTGCTGGTATTGGTAATAGAAAGTTTTATTTAATTCATAATACAGCTGGATATGGAGATAAGACCACGGTTGATTTTAGTAATAATTATATTGATGTGCCAGGGTTGGAACTTTCCCCGTCGGATATTGCAGCGGGTATTAATTTTAATAATACAATCAAGAGTACTGCGATGCAATCTGAGGGAGTATCCCCCTAAAACTCACGAATGTTTATTTCTCACCATAAATTTTCGCAAACACCGGGCAATAAAAGTAAATGGCCCGATGATGTAATACAAGGCATACAACCTATCGGGCAGTGCAACAAGCTTAATATCCTCTACTGTAGGCCCAAACAATTTCAATACATAATTAACCTTGTTCTTTAATCCCCTGTTCATATATAAACCATAATAACTATTCACAAGGAAAGAGTATATCCCTGAGCTCCCGCCTTGATCAACAGCATCTAAAATGTGAGCTTGCAATGCCAGACAAGCCAGCCGCCAGGCGATCCTGTCACGGGTTACATCTGGCTCTAAACCAGGCGGCAGGGCTACTCCGAACACCTGGTTGACCAGAATTAAAGCTTGGTGTAAAAATGACTGCATGCCAAATTTTTTTGCCAGGTGACCTAAGCTTACCCAGTCAATGTTTTCCTGTTGGATAAACTTCTTTATGTCGACCAACCAGCGCAGGCGATGCCATCTATGGCCCGCCCCATGCAGGACCAAATACAACAGACATTCCTCATCAGGAAGTACCGGCAGGATGTTTCCAGCTACAACCATTTTTTTAATATTATCAGCAGACGGGAATGGAAGCACATTACCATACTTACTCAACTTCCAGTGAATTTCCAAAATTACTTTTTCCCTGCTGTTCCAATACTTAAAATGGCTACTGTGCTTATGATACTTTAAATATATTTGCAACTGCCGGGGTGTTAAATTATATGAATCATATTCGGAAATCCTGCGGTAACCTTCTTTTTCCAGGACTTCTACTGATTGCTCCAGTTCGTCAACCGTAACCAACATATCGATATCAACGTAAGGCCTGGCAGCTATATCCCCATATAAACGCCAGGATAAAGGCGCCCCCTTTAACACCACTGCGCTAATATTGTGGTTTTCCAGAAGGCTTCCGATCCTTACCATTTCTCCGGTTATGCGCAGCGTGCTCAGGGTATTTTCCTGGCATGTTTGCCTCAGCTTGTCAAGTACATGTTCAGGCACAATCAGTTTGTCCAACCTGCTGAGTGTCCTATAGACCGAAGGATACACTCGGTGATAGGTTGCCAGGCGCAAAAACTTATCCCAGTTGATGGGCTGCTGAAGCAAGTATTTTGTTTTGTGCAAATCGCTGTTGGCGCCAGCCAGCATTAACCGCAGTTCAGGAGGGAATTCGTTAATAAGTTTATTCAGCATTTGTAAAATTCCTTATACCACGCCACAAACCTGCTGATACCCTTACCAATGGGGGTGTTGGGCTTGAAACCAACATCCTCCATCAGGTCTGTTACATCAGCGTAGGTCTGATAGACATCGCCCGGTTGCATGGGGTAAAACTCCTTTACCGCCTTTTTGCCTACGGCCTTTTCAATCGCCACGATGAAATCGAGCAGTTTTTCCGGCCTGTTGTTGCCAATGTTATATATTTTGTACGGCTCACCTTCCATAGTCAGCACAGGGGATTTCTCAATCAGAGACAGGACACCGCTAACCACATCGTCGATATAGGTGAAATCCCGGTACATGTCACCGTTATTAAATACCCGGATCGGTTTATCCTCCATAATCTCTTTTGTAAATGAAAAATAAGCCATGTCCGGTCTGCCATACGGCCCGTATACGGTAAAAAAGCGCAGCCCCGTCGCAGGTATCTGATAGAGGTGGCTGTAAGTGTAAGCCATCAGCTCATTGGATTTCTTGGTGGCCGCATAGAGGCTGACCGGGTAATCCACTCTGTCTTCAGTGGCAAAAGGCACCTTTTTGTTTGCGCCGTAGACCGAGCTGGAAGATGCGTACAAAAGGTGTTTAACAGGATGGCGCCTGCAGATTTCCAAGATATTGAAAAAGCCTACAATGTTGGACTGAATGTATGCCTCCGGATTTTCAATACTGTAGCGCACACCGGCCTGGGCTGCCAGATTTATGACCACACCAATGCTGTTCTTAGTAAACAGGTCTTCCAGATGCCCTTTTTCAGCCAGGTCTATTTTGCAAAAGGTAAAACGCTCATATTTTTTCAGGACGTCCAGCCTGGCACATTTCAACTTGACGTCGTAATAGTCATTCAGATTATCCAGTCCGATAACGATACAGCCCAGTTCCAAAAGCCTTTTTGACAGGTGCATACCAATAAACCCAGCTGCACCTGTCACCAAATATATCTTTTTATCATCAACTGGTTTTAGCAACATCATCATACACCCACGCCATAATATTTAAAGCCCTTCTCTATCATGACCTTTTTGTCGTAAATATTCCTTAAATCAAAGAAATAGCCACCGGCGCCGATTTCCTTAAATCTATCAAAATTCAGATTCCTGAATTCATTCCATTCGGTCAGAATGACTGTGGCATCAGTGTTTTCCAAAGCTTCGTAGGCGGTATCACACCAGGTGAGGCTGTCCTTTATATCTAAAAAACGCCATTCACCCTCTTTTTGACCTGCGGGGTCATATAATTTCAGTTTTGCGCCTCGTATAGCAAGTTCCGGAAGAATAATAAGTGAAGGCGCATCCCTCATATCATCTGTGTTCGGTTTGAAAGTAACACCAAGAATAGCAAAGGTTTTATTCGTAAGATCATTCATAGCATCTACAATTTTATCAACCATTTTAAGCTTCTGTCGCTCATTTGCCGCCACGGTTGTTTCAATGAGAGACATGGCCTCTCCACAATCCCTGGCTATTTTCAACAAGGCCTTGGTGTCTTTGGGAAAGCAACTTCCGCCGTAACCGGGACCCGCGTGCAGGAATTTGGGCGCAATACGCCCGTCCTGCCCCATCGCTTTGGCTACTTTCTGCACATCCGCTCCGACCCTTTCGCAAACGTTCGCCACTTCGTTGATAAATGTTATCTTCATGGCAAGGAATGCATTTGAAGCATACTTGATCATCTCCGCAGTTTCAAGGTTAGTTTCAACAAATGGGGTTTCATTAATATAAAGGACCCTGTAAACATCCTTCATAATACGGATGGCCCGGTCGCTTTCGGCGCCGAGGATAACCCGGTCAGGATGCATGAAGTCGTGAACGGCAGAGCCTTCCCGCAGGAATTCAGGATTGGACACCACATCAAATACATAGTCAACTCCTCGCTCAACAAAGATAGATTTCACCGCTGCCTTGACCTTTTGGCCGGTTCCCACTGGTACGGTGGACTTGTTCACAACGACTTTGTAGCTGTTCATATAGTTGGCAATTTTCTTTGCCACGGCAAGTACATACTGCAAATCCGCGCTACCGTCTTCCGCTGGGGGAGTACCGACGGCGATGAAGATAACATCATTTTTTTCAACAGCGGACTGAATATCCGTTGTAAAGTCAAGGCGTTTGTAATAATAGTTGTTCCTTACTATCCTCTCAAGTCCCGGCTCGAAAATGGGAATAATACCATTTTTTAGGGCGTTAATCTTTATCTCGTCAACGTCAACACATGTTACTGTGTGGCCAAAGTCTGATAAGATTGCGCCGGACACAAGGCCAACATAGCCGGTGCCGACTACCGCTATTTGGGACATGGTAACCTCCCTTAATATACTTTGATTATCTTTAAATATCTTTATATTTCTTAGATTGTTTTCGGATAGCCCGTCTCTTGTTATTTACATCATTGTGTAATTGTATATGGCGATGTGTGATTTTACCCAAGGCCGCATGTTTTTTTGTATCATGACTAGTAGTCTGTTAACACTAAAACTACATAAAAACTGATTTCTATGGTATACTCT
>CAZIYV010000105.1:0-12250 GCA_964543575.1 uncultured Pelotomaculum sp. | reverse complement strand
AAGCCACTCTATTGGTGGTAGACTACTAAATGGGTGATAACTGTGAATCTTAATTGTGGCCTGATTGGGCTGCCGATGGTAGGCAAAACTACCATTTTTAACCTGCTGACCGGCGCCGGAGCTGAGACTTCAAACTTTTTGACCGGCAAAACTGAAACCAACGTGCGGTCTGCTGTGGTACCGGACCACAGGGTGGACTTTCTGAGCGGTCTGTACAAACCGCGTAAAACCACCTACGCGCAGATCCAGTTCAGTGACGTGCCGGGTCTGGTGAGGGGGTCCAGCCAGGGTCAGGGCGTGGGCAATCAGTTTCTTAACACCATCAGGGGTGTGGATATGCTTGTCCATGTTGTGCGGGCTTTTGCCAATGAGGACGTGCAGCATGTTGACGGCTCGATCAACCCCCTGCGGGATATTGAAACAATTAATTTAGAACTCCTCTTTGCCGACATGGAGGTAGTTGAGAAGAAAATCGAGCGTATTAAAAGCGGCAAAAAAATTAAGAAGGAAAACGTCGCTGAGATTGAAATCATGGAAAAATGTCTGGGCGCTCTGGAAAACGAGACACCCATCGGGCGGCTTGACTTGACTGAATCAGAAAAACTTTTTTTAAAGAACTACAGCTTTCTTACTGAAAAGCCGATGATGCTGGTGGTCAACACCGACGAGGAGCAGTTCAAGGCCAAAGTGTATGACCGCAGAGACGAACTGCAGGCCCTCGCCGCCGAACGTGGTTTGCCGGAATTGGAAGTTTGCGGCAAGATCGAAGCGGAGATCAGCCAGCTGCCCGATGAGGACAAGGAGATGTTTCTGGCGGACCTGGGCGTCAGCCAGTCCGGCATAGACAGGCTGGCCAGGGCGGCCTACGAATACCTGGGGCTGATCTCGTTTTTCACTGTGGGTGAAGACGAGGTTAAGGCCTGGACGATCGAGAGCGGTACTGAAGCCAAACAGGCGGCGGGCAAGATCCATTCTGACATCGAAAGGGGTTTCATCAAGGCGGAAGTGGTCAAGTACCGCGACCTGGAGACCCTGGGCAGCATGGCCAAAGTGAAGGAAAAGGGCCTTTTCCGCCTGGAGGGTAAAGACTACCGGGTTGAAGACGGAGACATCATCTTATTCAGGTTTAACGTGTGAAAACAGGGACATTCTATTGGGGACATATCTCGCGGAGGTGTGTCCCCTTTCATTTGAGACAAGTGAGACAAGGGTGAGACAAGGGGACGGTTCTCCTGTCTCATTTGACAAAGGTGTGTCCCCTTGTCTCACTAGTCTCAGTTTGTCTAGCGTATATGATGAGGTGGGGTTTATGAGTAAGGCAGCGTATTTAAAACTTTCTCCCGGCGAGTTGGGAGAAAAAGCCCGGCGGGCGGTGGCCATGCTGGAGGATTGCACTGTATGCGCCCAGGAATGCCGGGTCAACCGGCTTAAAGGAGAAGTGGGCATCTGCCGGGGGGGCAGGCGCGCGGCGGTCAGCAGCTGCGGCCCCCATTTTGGTGAGGAAGCCCCACTGGTCGGCTCTAGGGGTTCGGGCACGATCTTCTTTGCCTTCTGCAACTTAAAATGCCGGTTCTGTCAAAACTGCGAAATCAGCCATTTTGGTGAGGGAGAAGTGGTTTCCACATCTGAACTGGCAGAGATGATGCTGGAACTGCAGCAGGGCGGCTGCCATAACATAAACCTGGTGTCTCCCAGCCACTACGTCCCGCAAATCCTAGAAGCGCTTCAGGTGGCGGTCGCACAGGGTTTAAACATCCCGCTTGTTTATAACACCGGTGGTTATGATTCCCCGGAGACACTGGAGATACTGGACGGAGTAGTGGAAATTTATATGCCGGACATAAAATTCGGCGATGACGAGGCCGGCAGGAAGTATGCGGGGGCGGCCGGCTATTTTACAGTCGCCAAAAGAGCGGTCAAGGTGATGCACGGGCAGGTTGGGGATCTGGTTGTCGACGGGAAAGGAATAGCTGTCAATGGCCTGTTGGTCAGACATTTGGTGCTGCCCGGAAATCTGGCGGACACGGAAAAAGTTGTGGAATTTTTGGCCGGGGATATCTCCAAAGGCACTTTTCTCAATATCATGGCCCAGTATTACCCGGCCCACGAGGCGTTTGAATATCCGGAACTAAACAGGAGGATCACCGGCAAAGAATACCGGGATGCGATAAAAATAGCTGAGCGGTATGGCTTAAGCAGGGTTTATAGCTGATTAAAGTGGTTTTTACAGTTTGCTGCAATTTTCGCCTTCTTGAGACTTTTTTGCCATTGATTTATAATTATAGGGAGAAAATAATCGCTAAAGAGAACATCCGTAATCATTTAAGGAGGGAAAGTTTTGCGTAAAAAGTGGTCCGCCTGTTTACTGTGGGCGAATCTTGTGCTGGCGATACTGTTGTACTGTCTGGCCTCGCCTGTATGGGCGGAGGCTTATCAACTGGTCAGCAAAACCGGCGGCGAGGAGATCATCACACAGGGGGCGGTCCTGCAAACGGTCAGGATGAGTACCGTAGAGGGACCGCTCAATGTTTACATTCTAAAAGCCGATCTCAGTGACCCTTATCTGAAAATAGACACCATTATCGGCAGTGACGGCACCCTGAACAAGAACCAGGCCGTAACTGATATGGCCAAGCGTACCGGGGCGGTGGCCGCCATAAACGGTGATTTCTTTCAAATAAACGAAAGCGGCCGGACCATCGGTCTTGCCTACCAGGGCGGCCAACTGGTTGAAAGCCCGGCCCAGCGTAATGATATGTACGGTTTCGGACTTACCACAAACAAAACACCACTTCTTGAAATTTTTGGCTTCAGCGGGCAGGTTACTGCCGGCAACGGAAAAAGCTATCCCCTGGCCGGCATTAACAAACCGGGGTACCTGTTGATGTCTGATACCTCTTCAGATACTGACGCCCTTACCCTCTATAATTCGCTGTGGGGCACCACCAGCCGGGGCAAACTGTCCAATCTGACCGGTGTGACAGAAGTTGTGGTTAAAGACGGGGTGGTCCAGCAGGTTTTAACTGACAAACCTGGTGTGCCCATTCCCGCGGACGGCTATGTCCTGAAAGGGCACGGGCAGGCGGCCAAGTTTATTAAAGATAACCTGCCGAAAGGCTCAAAAGTCGCGTTCACTTACTCTGTTGAGCCCCAGAGCAATAAACTGTTTGCGGCAGTGGGAGGACAGGCTTTGCTGGTGGAGGACGGCCACCTGCCAGCTTACTTTACCCAGAATATAACCGGCAGGCACGCCCGTACGGCGGTGGGTGCCTCCCGGGACGGGAAGACGCTTTACCTGGTTACCGTTGAAAAACAGTCTGCCTCGGATGGCACTGTGGTAAGCATCGGTATGACCCAGGAGGAGTTGGCCGGCTTTTTAATTTCTGTCGGGGTCTGGCGGGCGGTTAACCTTGACGGTGGCGGCTCAACAACTATGGCTGCCCGCCATTTGGGCGACTTTGACATATCCCTGGTCAACCGGCCGCAGGCCTTGTCCCAGCGGCGGGTGCCCGACGCCATAGGCGTCTTTTCCACCGCGCCGCAGGGGAAGCTGAGCGGTTTGCAGATCAGCGGTCCTTCCGTGGCACTGATAGGGAAGAGTGGCGAATTTGGGGTCAAGGGTTACGACCAGTATTACAACCCGAGTAAAATAGACACTGATGAAGTGGAATGGTCTTCAAAACCGGACGACGGACGCTTTCGGGGCAGTGTTTTCACTACTGCTAAAAGCGGCACATATACAATCCGGGCGGAACTGGGGAAAGCCAGCGGCACAACCACGCTGCGGGTGATTGGCCCCGAATCCATTTCTCAATTGATTGTAAGCCCCGCCCAAATTAACCTTGAACCTGGACAGTCGGTCCAGTTATCGCTGCAGGTAAAAACATATGCGGGAGAATCATTTGATCTGCTGCCCGGCGATGTGGATTGGACTGTTGACAGCTCTCTGGGGAGTATTGTCGCGGGTAAATTTACAGCAGTCAACAACACTGCCTCGGGAGTGTTAAAAGCTGATTTTCATGGTATTACCACTTCAGTTCCGGTGTCGGTAAAACCATCCTGGGTTGACCTGCAGGTTCCTCCTAACAGAGATGCCGAAATATCCATGGACAGCTGGATTAAAATAGCTTTCCCGGCGGGCAGCCTGTCAGAGCGGACAAATATCAGGCTAGCTTACTCGCCGGCGCCTTCAGACCTTGCCGCCGGGATTAATGTGCTGGGAACGTGTACGGTAAATCCGCTGCAGGGGGCGACCACGCTTGATGAGCCCTGGGATCTGGACTGGCAGTACAGAAAGGACGTGATCACCAGCCGCCCTGCCATCCTTCTGTGGGACTCGGCGGCGAAACAATGGCGGGAGCAGCCGGCCATGATTGATGGTGACGGAGAGATAAAAACAATCTCCGCCAGGTTGTGGAGTTTCGGCAAACTGGTCCTGGTTGACGACAGCCGCAAGGCGCCTGTTTTTAAAGATACTACGGGGCACTGGGCCAGTGCGGCTATAAGCAGGCTTGCTCTGAGCGGGGTGGCTAAAGGGTTTCCGGATGGTACATTCGGCCCCGGTCAGCCGATAACCAGGGCTCAATTTGTGTCCCTTCTGGCGGCGGCACTGCAGTGGCCGACCCCGGAAAATCAGCCTTCTTTTAATGACGCCATACCCCAGTGGGCACAGCCGGCCATTGCCGCGGCAGTGGCACGGGGAGTGGTCAACGGTTACCCCGACGGTACTTTCGCGCCTGACGCCAGGGTAACCAGGAGTGAGATGGCTGTGATGATCGACCGCGCTCTTAATATTGGCGGTACAGAAGAAGCGTCATACAAAGACTCGGATTCAATACCCGCTTTTGCCCTGGATGATATAAACAGTGTTACCTCGGCAGGCATACTGCAGGGCAGCAACGGCTACTTCAGGCCACGGGACGGTGCGACCCGCGCTGAAACAGCTGTCGCGATAGACCGGGTGCTAAAATGGTGGGCCAACCAGTAAACTAATCGAACACTGGGTAAGCACAAGGGGACGGTTTTCTTGTGCTATGGGGAGAGTGACACAAGAGAACCGTCCCCTTGTGCTATTTATGTTATACACCAATGTATGTTAGACACACATAATTAACAAGGTGGGAGAATTTATTCTGCAGAGGGCAGGAAATTGACTTGCCGCGTAGAATGGTAAATATAATAAAATAAATATACAGCCAAACAGGTGCCCGCGAGGGAGAATAGGGAATCAGGTGCAAAACCTGAGCGGTCCCGCCACTGTAAACGTTAGTAATGCCGCTTTTAACGCCACTGGTATTGCGCCGGGAAGGCTGCGGTGTTGCGATGAACGAGAGCCAGGAGACCTGCCTGTTGGACGGAAACCCCGCGAAGAAGGGTAAGCCGGTGGATGATGGAAAAGTCCACAGCCTTTATAAGGCTGTGGTTTTTTATTAACCAAACATTAATATGGAAGGGGTTATTAATATGCTGCTGAAAAAAACGATCAGTGAGATTTGCGATCTGGATGAAGGAGCGATGGACCAGGCGCAAAAGCGTCTCGACAGCCTGATCAAACCGCCCGGGAGCCTCGGTGTCCTCGAGGAGATAGCGGTGCGCCTGGCCGGGATCACCGGCAACCCCAGGCCAGTGATTGATGGTAAGGCTGTAATAATAATGGCCGGGGACCACGGTGTGGTCGCGGAAGGTGTGAGCATCGCCCCACAGGAGATCACAGCCCAGATGCTGCCCGCGTTTTTGACGGGGGTAGCTGGGATCGGAGTGCTGGCCAAACACGCGGGCGCGCGGGTCGTGGTGGTTGACGTGGGCGTTGCATCGACGGTAGACTTTCCGGGTGTGCTGCAGCGAAAAGTAAGGGCGGGAGCGGGCAACATCGCCAGGGGCCCGGCCATGTCCGCGGCGGAAGCAGTTAAGGCTCTGGAAGTGGGCATTGAAGTGGCTTTCGAGGAAATTGAACGGGGCGTCAACCTGCTGGCGGTCGGTGACATGGGCATAGGCAATACTACACCGAGCAGCGCGATATTAGCCGCCTTCGGCGGGTACACCGCCGCAGAGGTAACCGGACGGGGAACGCTGGTTAACGATCAGGTCATGAAAATAAAGAGAGATGTTATTGACTGCGCCCTGACCATAAATAAGCCCGATCCGTCGGATGGCCTGGATGTTTTGTCCAAGGTGGGCGGCCTGGAAATTGCGGGGCTGGCGGGAGTTATACTCGGTGCGGCGGCCCGGCGGGTGCCGGTTTTAGTAGACGGATTTATCACCACGGCAGCCGCCCTGGTAGCGTGTAAGCTGCAGCCCAAAGCACGCGACTATATCATAGCCTCCCATCTGTCGGGAGAACAGGGGCACCGGTTGATGCTTGAGCTGTTGCAGTTGGTGCCTTTAATCCATTTGAACATGCGGCTGGGCGAAGGGACCGGGGCTGCTCTAACCATGCACCTGGTTGAAGCTTCCACCAAAATTCTGCATGAGATGGCCTCCTTTGACGAGGCCGGTGTGTCAGACCTGGAAGAAGACAAAATACTGAAATAGATTAAGCAACACGGGGGCTTGCTTTAACAGCAAGCCCCCGTGTTGTTAACAGGAAGCGCAACAGGAAGCGCAGGGACGTTCTTTTTGCTTCATTAATTTACAATTATTACCGGGCAAAGCAAGAACCGTCCCCGTTTGCCTACAGGCAAGTCAAGAACCGTCCCCGTTTGCGGGGCGTTTGCGGGGGTATTGTATATACTAACTGAGGCGTAATTTTCTTGCCCATTATTTACTCCTTCTTAAAAAAATTTGCTATAATGTTCTAAAAATATGCTGTTTTTCCCTATGTATTCGTGCAAAAGGATGACGTCAGGCCTGTACTGGACTGGGCGCTGATCGCGGGGGAACACATGGGTCACCTGCTGGGCGCGGTGCGGGAAAACGATCTGGCGGCGCTGGAGAAAGAACTTCTTCATGTAGCGGCGCCGCTTTTGGAACTGCACAATGCTTTGCAAAGGGACCGGGAAGAAAATAAATAAAGAGGTGAGTTTAATGAAATGGTTAATCACATTACTGCTGAACAGTATGGCTTTGCTCGTGGCTGATTACTTTGTGGCGGGTTTTCATATCAGTGGGTTTTTTTCCGCCATGCTGGCCGCCCTCGTGCTGGGTCTGGTCAATACATTCATCAGGCCGGTACTGCTGGTGCTTACCCTGCCGGTAACCTTTTTCACCCTGGGTTTGTTTATCCTGGTGGTGAACGCCCTGGTCTTTGTGATCGCGTCATGGTTTGTGCCCGGGTTTACTGTCTACAGTTTTTGGGGCGCCTTAATGGGAGCGGTGATAACAAGTATCGTCGGCTGGATTTTAAATGGTATTATAAACCTGCGGGACTAACTCATTATTAATAATTAATCACCGCCTTTTTTGAGAAGTATAAACAAAGCAGAGAAATATAATAAAATCATTCTGCCGGGGGTGGGATTTTTATGTTGAGAATTGACTTCAAGAAAGAGTATAAGAGTCTATATCATCCGTCAGACCAGGAAGCGGTGTTGATAAAAGTTCCCCCGATGAATTATTTAATGGTGGATGGGGCGGGCAACCCGAATACAGCCCGGGAATTTAAAGATGCGGTCAAAGTCTTGTACGGGCTTTCCTATGCTCTGAAATTCCAGCTTAAAAAAATGGGAACGGCAAATTACATGGTTATGCCTTTAGAAGGTCTTTGGTGGACCGATCGCATGTCTGAGTTTAACATGAACGATAAAGAAAAGTGGAAATGGACCCTGATGATCATGCAGCCCGGGTTTGTGACTGAAGATTTATTCAAAGGCACGCTCGAGCAGGTTAAAGTTAAAAAAGATTTACCCGATCTGGATATGATCAGGCTCAGCAGTCTGGATGAGGGAATGTCAGCCCAGACTATGCATGTGGGACCGTATTCAATCGAAGAGGCCACAATTGAAAAACTGCACAGCTTCATTAAAGAGAAGGGCTGCCTGCCCAACGGCAAGCACCATGAAATTTATTTAAGCGATCCCCGCAGAACAAACCCTGATAAAATGAAAACAGTGATACGGCAGCCGGTGCGTGAAGCAGCGGAGTGAACGGATATATCATAATTGTGTAAACAATATAAGAAAAATATTGCAAGTTTATAATCCAGTGATAAAATGTAAAAGATAGAGCTTTCGCGAGGATGTTTCAGATAATATGACATAAGAAAGGAAGGTTTTGGGGAGGCTCTAACACATTTAAATTACGCGCCTGGCTAAACGGCAAAATAATTGCTGCGGGATTAAAGCTGAATGAATATATTAGGCCAGATCCCGGGAAGACCGTCAATGAGGCCGCGTCCTTCCAATTTTAAAGGAGGTATTATTTCCGATGACATTAGCCAACCGGGCGCTGAGTATCAGTCCGTCCCCAACTTTGGCCATTGACACCATAGCAAAAGAGATGATGGCCAATGGGCTTAAAGTAGTGAGTTTTGCGGCAGGTGAGCCGGATTTTGACACACCGGTCCATATCAAAGAAGCTGCCATAGAGGCCATCCGCGCGGGCAAGACCAAATATACGCCTGTTGCGGGGACTGGCTCTTTGCGAGAAGCTATTTGCGCAAAACTAAAAGCAGATCAGCGCCTTGATTATAAGCCGGAGCAGATTGTCGTTTCTGCCGGGGCCAAGCACTCCCTGTACAACGCCGTGCAGGTGCTGGTACAACCCGGTGACGAGGTTATCCTGCCCGCACCGTACTGGGTTAGTTATTTAGAACAAATAAAATTGGCCGGGGCGGAGGCCAGGATCGTGCAAACCAGGGAGGAGAACGGGTTTAAGCTAACTCCCGCTGAACTGCGGGCCGCCATTAATGCCCGGACAAAACTTCTGATCCTGAACAGCCCCAACAACCCCACCGGCGCCGTTTACACGGTTGATGAACTGCAGGCGCTGGCAGCCGTTATTAAAGAATATGACTTTATGGTTATTTCAGATGAAATTTATGAGAAGTTTATTTATAACGGCACCAAACTTGTGAGCATAGCTTCTCTGTCACCAGAGCTCAAGGAGCGCACAGTGGTAATAAACGGGGTTTCCAAAACGTACGCTATGACCGGCTGGCGGGTTGGTTACGCCGCGGCGGCCCAACCGGTGGCTAAGGCCATGGGGGCTTTGCAGGGCCACGCCACTTCCAACCCGACTTCTATCGCCCAGGAGGCCGCCCTGGCGGCTATTAGCGGTGATCAGGCGCCGGTTGCGCTGATGATAGCAGAATATATACGGAGAAAGGATTACATGCTGGAGCGTTTAAACTCGATTCCGGGTATATCGTGTCTAAAACCCGGCGGCTCTTTTTATCTTTTCCCCAGCATTAAATCTTACGTCGGTAAGTCTTATAAAGGGAGAACTATCAGCGGCGCCTCAGATCTGGCCTCTATCCTGCTGGAAGAGGTGCAGGTGGCCGTCGTACCGGGCATAGCCTTTGGCGACGATAATTATATGCGCCTTTCCTACGTGTGTTCATTAGAAAAAATTGAAGAAGGTCTAAACCGGATTGCCGGTCTGATGAAGTTGATAAAATAATCCATTTGAAAAATAAATTTATGGTAAAAGATAATACTAATCCAAGGTTAATCATATAGGTGGTGGAGAATTGATTAAAAGTATGACCGGTTACGGTCGGGGCGAATCTAATTTGCCCGGCAAAAAGTTTATTGTCGAACTAAAAGCGGTAAACCATCGTTATAGTGAAGTGGTTTTACGTATGCCGCGTTCCCTTTCTCAGTTTGAAGACCGGATCAGGAAAATAATCCAGTCACGTATCGCGCGGGGACGGGTAGACGGTTTTTTAAGCCAGGAGGAGTGCGGCGAAAAGGCTGTGACGGTAAAAGTTGACAAAGAGTTGGCCGCTGCGTATTATAAGGCAATAAAAAATTTGCAGGAAAGTCTTGACATAACAGGAAGTATCAAGATAAAATATCTTACCGATCTGCCTGGTGTACTGGCGGTCGAAGAGCCTGCGGAAGATATTGAAGAATTGTGGCCTGCTATTCTTGAAGCGGTTGAGGCCGCCCTGGAAAGCTTTATACGGATGAGAGAAACAGAAGGTGAGCAGCTGGCCTCAGACCTGCTCCAAAGGCTTGACAGGTTGATCCTGCTAAGTGAGCAAATCAGAGAAAGATCACCGGTGGTGGTTGAGGAATACAGGGAAAAGCTCCGGATCCGGTTAAATGATTTCATCAAGGACGGCAGTCTTGACCCTGAGCGCCTGACAGCCGAAGCTGCTGTTTTTGCCGACCGGTCAAATATTACCGAAGAGACCGTACGGCTGGAAAGCCATTTGAAACAGGCCGGCTCCTGTCTCAAAGAAGGTCAGCCGGTTGGCAGAAAGCTGGACTTTATTGTGCAGGAAATGAATAGAGAGATAAATACCATAGGTTCAAAAGCCAATGACCTGGAAATAAGCCGTCTTGTTGTTGAAGCAAAAAGCGAGATTGAAAAGATCAGGGAACAGGTGCAGAATCTTGAATAAGTCCCGGGGTAAAGAAGGGAGTGCTAGTATGGAGATCAAGTTAATCAATATTGGTTTCGGCAACATCGTATCAGCCAATCGCATTATTTCTATCGTGAGTCCGGAGTCGGCCCCTATTAAAAGGATTATCACGGAAGCCAGGGACAGGGGGATGCTTATTGACGCTACCTACGGGCGGCGTACCAGGGCGGTTATAATTACAGACAGCGACCACGTTATTCTCTCGGCCGTTCAGCCAGAAACCGTGGCCAACCGCCTGGCTTCCAAAGAGGCTTCACCGCAGGCGGAGGAACCCGCCGATTAAAGATGGGGTAGCAGTTGTGGGCAGAAAAGGTTTGTTACTGGTCTTTTCCGGTCCCTCAGGGGCAGGCAAGGGAACAATTTGCAGGGCGCTGCTTAATGAAATTCCCTCCCTGCGCTTATCTGTTTCCGCTACGACCAGGCCTCCAAGAAGCGGTGAAATCGAAGGGAAACACTACTTTTTCCTGGAACGTGCTGTCTTTGAGAAGATGATCGAAAATGGCCAGCTTCTGGAGTGGGCTGAAGTGTACGGTAATTATTACGGGACACCGCTCCAGTACGTAAGGAAAGCGCTTGATGGTGGAAACGACATCATCCTGGAGATTGACATACAAGGTGCTCTTCAGGTAAAAGAAAAACTTCCTGAAGCGGTGCTGATTTTTGTTGTCCCGCCATCAGAGGCTGAATTAAAATTACGCCTGATCTCCCGCGCTGCCGACGCGGCGCAGGAGATTGAAAAGCGCCTGGCCTGCGTAGGTGATGAGATGAGTTTTGCCGGCCGTTATGACTATGTTATTATCAATGATGTGATTGATCGGGCTGTGAGTAATGCCGCGTCGATTATCAGCGCTGAAAAGTCAAAGCCTCATTATCTGGAGGCTTTCCTGAAAAATTTTATAAAGCAAGAACCCTGTAGCAGTCTGTAATCGGAGGGTAGCCATGAGCCAACCATCTCTTGATGAACTAATGAAAAAGGTTGACAGCAGGTATACCCTGGTAGTGGTGGCGGCCAAACGGGCCAGGACACTTACTGAAAGGGCCAGTACCAAGGTTGATGATGCTGTCAGCAAGCCGGTAACTACCGCCTTAATGGAGATAGCCGAAAACAAGGTCGTATATAAGCGGACCAGGATTGGCGTTAAATAATAAATTGGGGGAAGGCCATTGCTGGCTGGGAAAAAAATCACCGTCGGTATCACCGGCGGCATAGCCGTATTTAAGACCGCTCAATTGGTCAGCAATCTGAGAGCTGCCGGAGCGGAACTTCATGTTGTTATGACCAGATCCGCCCAGGAATTTGTTAAACCGCTTACCTTTCAGGTTCTCTCGGGCAACCCGGTTCGCACCGAACTTTTTGAAGGGGCGTACGGGGCGGTTCAACACATAGAACTGGCACAGTGGTCCGACCTGGTGGTAGTGGTCCCGGCAACGGCCAATATTCTGGGCAAGGTTGCCGGTGGCATCGCAGACGACCTTCTTGCTACGGTCATTATGGCCGCCACCTGCCCGGTGCTGTTCTGCCCGGCGATGAATGTCAACATGTATAATAACCCGGTGGTCCAGCGCAACATCGCAGATTTGCGCAGCCTCGGCTATCATTTTGCAGAGCCCGGTGTGGGACGTCTGGCCTGCGGTGTAGAAGGGCGGGGCAGACTGGCCGATCTGGAAACCATTACCGGGGAGATCGTGTCCCTGCTGGCGCCACTCAGAGATCTGGCCGGCTTA
>CAZIYV010000104.1:0-12279 GCA_964543575.1 uncultured Pelotomaculum sp. | reverse complement strand
CACGGGTGTCAACCAATTCCCCTCCTTTATACTTTATCTGCACTTCTAGAGTTTTACAATTGCAGAGGCTTGTATTACGAAGCAGGGCTACCCGCTCTTCAAACACTTTGCTGGCAGTATGAAACTGGCTCTCCTCCCTGAATACTGCAACCGCTAGTATGAAGGACAAAAGCCAAGTTCTTTCACCGTCTAAGAACTTAGCCCCCGAGGTACCGGGGTCACCTACCTGCCAGGGCTGGCCATCAACAACAAGTGTTTTTTCTAAGTGTGAAATAGGTTCTACTATTTCACCATAATAATGAGTAAAAATCTCACCGTACTTTGCACTTGTTTCTACTAGTAAAACAGTTATCTTTTGATTCCCTTTAAGCAGGGCACTGACTTTTCTGTCATCTGGGATATGAATTTTAGCCAGGCTATTATTAACATCAATAACAACAAGTTTTCTATCTCTTTCTGCCATTAGCACGTTTGGGGCTTTAAATCTGTCTAGAGTGTCTGGGTCGTTAATCTTGGGATCACTAAATATTTCCAAAACAGAGGCCCATAGATTACGGTAATGGCCTTTGAAATAGTTACCCAGTTCGGGTGGAACCAGTCCTTGTTTAAAGCTTATAGCCATCTGCTGAAGTAGTCTAAAGCCTTCATCCAGATTAATTACATTAATACAACCCAAACCTAACTGTCTTAAAACCGTTAGAGACCCCTCTCCTTCAATAATCTCAGCCACTTCACGGTCAACATAGGATAGATAAGCATAGGTGTTATAAAATAGCCTTATGCCTCCAGCAGGTATTAGCCAGCTGTCACATAGCTTTTTCCAGGATTTCTCACTTCCCGTTGGAATCCAGTTAGTCTCCCTTAGCATCACATACACAAATGAAGCTATTTCCATATTATACGCGGAATAGGTTCTCTTAAGTTTGGTTCTAAACTTATTAAACCAATAGTTTATTGAGCAGCAGATAAGTTTGGCACATATAAACTTGCCAGTCGGGGTCAGCTCCTCATACCTGTGAAAGCCTTCAATGGTCAAGAATTCCTGCAATTCCCATTGAAATCGTCCGACGTACATAGCGGATAAACCGTTGATATATTTCTTATATAATTTAAATTGTTGTTCAGAAAGATATCCCTCTGGTCGGTCATTCATAGAAAATTTAAAATTGCTGCTGCTTATTCTATAATCACGTCTGTCACATACAGGGGCCAGCCTTAAATGATCCGCAACCCCGCAGAATCGTAAAAACTTGGCCATATTCTCCTTTGAGGCGCTTGGTATATAACGGGAAAAATCTTCCCAAGGAAGAATCTGTTTGTTGAGCCCTTCAGTGTAAGTTTCAGCTTTCCCGTCGCTCCAAAATTCAGTAATAAGGCCGGCGTATTCCACCTGACCGAACCCTACCCAATCTGCTGAGAAGTATAATTGCCCAGCCTGATACCAGCCACCCCGGCATGGCAATATGATACGGTGATATTTATCTTTTAAAGATTCCAATTCAGAACGGGATGTAATATACAGGCTATAGGTCCACCTAAAAAGCTCCCACAGGTTGCTGGATTTTGTATCGCCTAGTATAGCTGACTCTCTGGACATGGCGGGGAGAATTACCTTATCAAGAACGGTCTCAAGTTTGTATTCCTCAACCAGGGGTTCACTTCCACTATTGATGAAGGTATGGAGGGAATTTTTGCGACGGGGTGGGGGTCCCTCCGTGTAAAGACGGATATCATCGTGGAGGAATGCCATCTTATTCTGCAAGAAACTAGGCACCTGGACTGCAAAATTCTCTTTACCGGCTGCAATTTCAGCTCTTGCCTCTGAGGAAAGCTGCGCCGGGGGTAAGAAAACCAGGGTACTGTCACTAGCACCAGCCGGGTGCAGAGAGTTGTCCTCACCCAGTAATATTTTTTTACCAGATAATTGATCGGCTTTGTTTATAACAGCTTGAAGTTCCTCATAATATTTATTCCAGTGTGTAATATCTTTCTTTTCGTATAGAAGATAACTGGCCACCATTTCGGCTATTTTTACACGATCTTCTTTTTTTGGTTTTATATATATGTTCCGGAATTCAGCAAGTTCATTAATGCCTTTCATCCTGTCATGATCCATACCGGACAGAATACAATAACCAAGCTTTTGGACCAGCACAGCTTGGGAAAATATTTCATAATTCCAGTCTTCGGGTAGCATTAATACTTTTTTCAAACTACCGAATTGTAGCCGCCCCTCCGAATTTTGGTAGGGAATGATTTCCCATTCATTAAATTCAATGCCTATCTCTTTCAGAAACCCTTCAAGTGCTCTAAAGATAATATTTCCCGCTTCATCCATGTTATTATTAAAACGAAGCAAATCTCCGAGCATATTTTCACAGCCTTGGGTTTTGGAATTAAGCAGGTACCTTATAGCCGAAAAACAGAGACTGAAAGTTTCCTGAATTAAAAAGTGGTTAAGTCCTTTCTTTATATCAATGTTTTTCCGGCTGAGTTCGCCGTAAAAAGGCGCGTTGATATGGAAGGATAGGCCTGTTTTTTTCTCTGTAGGTAGAAAAATATAGATTAATCCATCAGTTTTAGGACCACATACTGGCATAGCGATTTCCATTACAACCTCGTCAAGCTCGTGCCATATTGCCGGCAGTTCCTGTAATACTTCTTTGATCTGTTGTCTTTTCTCCGGTTGTTTTTCCCCTCCTAAGATCTTTGACCACACCCACCATTTTTCGCTAAAGGTAATGGAATTTTCCAATAATACTTCAGTTAATTTTACATCATCAAAAGTATCTATTACCTCAGATGGTTTTGTTGTTTCAATGGAAAGATTGTCTGATCCGGCACAACGGTGATCTATAGTAAGTTTTCCGATACGGTGAAGGAACAGGATGGATCGACCGTTCAGTTCTTTAATTGCTTCTTTCGTATTAGTTAGAGCGTTTTCTCTGTTTAACTGGAGTTTGACTACTGTAACATATCCTTCTCTCCCCAGCTCATGTAGCACCGGATCATTCCATTGGTCCTTTAGTGGCACTGGAAGCAGGTAGGGAGAAAGTAGCTGAGTTTCTTGTGCAATAAAATCTTCTGTCGAAAGATTTTGTTGCTTACTCTTATTGATAATTTCCTCAAGGAATTGATCTATGTCTATTGGGCTCCAGTTAACCATTTCTCCGTCTATATTTATAAAGTCTTTTAGATTAGGCGATAGTCGTTGCCTTAGCATGAATATAATGGCTTCAGTAATTTGATTTTTGATAGCTGGATCAAAACCAAAACAATAACCCATAAACCCAGTATCCTCATGCCAAGGACCAGAGTAGATTTTGGGAGTGTCGCAAATCTGAAGAACACTACGGAAGCCTATACCTTTGTTTCCTACCGAAAGCTTTGGATCTTTGTCACTTTGCCCAAGTTTCGACAAAGCTTCAAAATTACTTAAGGAGAATGAGGCGCCAGTATTTGCAAAATATAGGGTTGCCCCTTCATCCCCTTCGATCAAAACTACCTTTAGACTATTGCAGATGGAGTTCGGCAAAGATGGCGAATGAGCATCATGGCCATTTTGAATTAATTCAATAAGAAATCGATTAGAATAATCATGTGTCATTTGCTCCGAAAGGCTATTTAAACTACGATAATTTGAAGTTCCATTTTTTAATTCCGAGAGAAAAGTTCTAATTTGTCCCAAAATCTTTTTGTTTATTTCATCGATAACCTGAAAACCCATAAGCACCTCACGAATATTTATTAGAAGCCTTCATGAATACAACAAACATTTATAAATATATATACTTTTAGAATATCAAACCACAACCCACCTGTTTACATGCGTGAAAAATAATCCCGCCTCACAAACCTTTTCCTTGGTCATCTCCTCCCAGAACTTCCGGTATATTCCTACTTGAGGTGTGTAGTATTTAACCAAGTTGCCAAGTTCCCCTTCGTTCTCTACCGTATCAGTCTTATAATCCACAATCACCCACCCGTCATCCTCAAGGAAAACCAGGTCTATTATCCCGGAAATGACCGTTTCCCCAGTCAGATCATAATCCCCGTTTTCAACCTTCACTGAAAAAGGAACTTCCACAAAACGCTTTTTACTCCGCAGCATCCTTTGCCAAATAGTTGACTGCATGATTTCTTTCACCAGGCTAAGGACCTGCTCTTTTTCCTCCGGCACCCTGCCTTCCTCGGCCATAACATTCTCTATGAAAAGCTCCAGGTTTGCCGGCACTTTCTTTACACATGCCTCCAAAACCCTGTGAACCACCCTGCCCCAGGACTGCCCGCGTCCGGTGGCTTTCCTTTCCGGTGCATCCCCGCTCTCCTTTGTCAGGGAAGTTACCGAAGTAACAGCGTAGCTGGGGATACTAACAGAACTCCCCGCGCCAAGGAATCCATCCCTCGCCTGGGTCAGGTCTTGCGCAGTAATAATATCTCCGCCCGCACTCGCTGGAGCCGGGCTAACCTTAACTGCCTCCAATGCGGGAACACCTTCAAAATGCCCGTCAAATAGCTTCCAGGGGCCAGCTTCCGGCTTGTCCGGGTAAACGCTTATTACCAGAAGATTTTTTGCCCTGGTGGCTGCTACATAAAGGAGGCGGGTATCCTCAGCGTCAAGGTACTGTTTCTCTATACCCGCTAGTTCATCCCAGTTTAAAGGCTGACCTAATATTTCTTCGGTATATCCTTTTTTCTTTTTAATAACATAGTAGCCGCGCGGCAGGCCGCCAGTCCTGTTGATATGGACAGCCGGCTCCCAGGCAACATCTTTGCCGGGGTTGGCCAGAAAAACCACCGGCGCTTCCAGCCCTTTCGCCTTGTGCAGGTTCATCAGCCTGACGGTATCATTTTCCCAGGGTGCGATATTGATTTCTTCCTCCACCCCTGTTTCAATGAGTACTTGAAGTGAATCAACCAGCGAGGCAAATGAGGTAACCCCTTCACGCTCAGCAGCGGCTAACAGCTCCAGGCACTGCACCAGGTGGCCCGCGCGGCTCCTGCCAAGCTCTCCGGTTATAGCGTAGGGTATAACACCCAGTTCCTGCATGATATTTTCAAGGGCAGCGCTGGCCGGGAGCTCCTGTGCCCACTTGCGGAAACTCTTTAACCTGCCGAATGCCCACTCGAAAATTTCCTGGTGCTTTTGCTCCAGGCTGTCCGGAACATTAGAGTAAAAGTTAAAAAACCCGCCCGCCTGTTTGAAAAGCCACAGCTGTTTGTCGCTTAATCCGAAAAGGCTTCCCCGGAGCACTGCGACCAGCCGCACCGGGTCATCCGGGTCTAAAATAGCTTTCAGGACCTTGAAAAGTTCTGCTATCTCCGCAGATCCTGAGAACCCGCCGCCCCCGGCTATCTGGAAAGGAATGCCCTGCTCCTCCAAAGCCCTGGCGTAAAGGTCCATATTTGCTTTGTAGCGCAGCAGGATTAAAAAATCAGCCGGCCGGGGCCTTTCAGTCAAACCAGCCTCTATTTCTTCATCTGTCCTGTCCAGGGAGATCCCGCCGTCCACCGCCCAGCGGATCCAGCGGGCGATCCGGCTGACGTCGATTAAAGCGATTCCACCCTGCGAGTGCCTGTCAACTCTTGGAATAGTAATTGTCCTGACACCGCAATCCTTCCCTGCGGCATTGCCCCTAACGGTGTCAAGGCTGGTGAAGGCAGCCTGAAAGGAATTGGCCTCCCCGGGCAGAAGTTCTTGAAACACCGGGTTAACCCAGTCCCCGATAGCCTGCACGGAGCGGAAATTAGCCGTTAGATGCAGTACCCTGCCGCCGCTCCGGCCGATCAGCTTTTTCACCTCGTTATAGGTGTCGATGTCGGCGCGGCGGAAGCGGTAAATGGACTGCTTCGGGTCCCCCACCACAAAGAGCGCTCCTGGCCGGGGGACAAGCTTGCGCCAGTCCTGCTCGTGGACGTCATGTCCGGTAAGGTAAAACATGATTTCCGCCTGGATCGGGTCGGTATCCTGGAACTCATCAACCAGCAGGTGTGTATATCTATCCTGAAAATAACAGCGCACCTCGGGGTTTCCTTTCAGCAGGGCGGCAGCGGACATCAGAAGGTCCTGGAAATTCAGCTTGGAGCGCTCCGTCCGCCGCTTGCTGTAAAGCTCAACCGCCGGCAGGACAAAATCGACCAGGCGCCCGTGCCTGTGCTCGCGCCAGGCCTTAAGCGCCGGGGAAATATATTCGTCCCGGAACTGGTTAAAGGCATCCCGTGCTGCCAGGGCGTCATCCCTTGACAGCCAGCGGTTTTGGATGACGGCTCCCTGTTTATCCAGTATTACCAGCAGCCGCAGCAGAGTAATGTCATCATTCAAGCCAAAGACCCGCCGCCACCTAAACGCCCTGCGCAGGAGTGACTGCAGGTTGTCCCAACCTTATGGCGGAACACTGGCGGGAAGCAGCGTTCCAGCCCAATCCAGCAGTTTAATTAACTCCACCCGTGCAGCCTTCAGGTCTGGAGCGGGGGAATCATTCCTGTCAACCTCTACCTCGGGGTAGTCAGATAATACTCTATAAAATTCTTTTAGCTCCTGGGCTTCGACATCGATTTTCAACAAGTCTTCCAGCGCCTGCGGGTTCTCCACCTGTATCCGGGTTAAATACTCTTCCCAGGCCCGCTCGCGCAGCAGCGTGTCTTCGAGTTCCTTTATTTCCACAAAATCCGGGTCTAATCCGGCCTCAACATGCCGCTCCTTCAATAGGGCTGTCCAGAAAGTGTGGTTGGTGCCCAAAGACCAGCGGTCAAGTCCGTTTAAGGCCTGGCTCAGCCTGTCCTTTTTATCCTGGCTGGTTTCCCCGACTAAAGATTTCTCCAGAGCCAGCTGGAACCTGCCCTTTAGCTCAGCAGCGGCCTTCCTGGTGAAGGTTACGGCAGCCATCCTGTCCACGGTGCATATATTCTCTTTTACCAGGGCTACCATGCGCTCAACCAGGCTGTACGTTTTCCCGGAGCCGGCCCCCGCTTCCACCAGCAGGCAGGTGTCCAGGTCCTTCACAATAGCCCGGCGTGCATCAATGTCTTGTAAACTTTGCTTAGTCATATTCCTTCAGCCTCCTCCAGGAATCCAGACAGGCGCTGCCGCCGGGCGCGGCCAGCTTTTTGGCCCGGGCTACAGCACTGTCCCCGCCGCACACAGCGGGGTAGTCGCAGATGCCGCATTTTTCTCCGTGGTCGGCGGCGACAAATATGCCTCCCGCCAGCAGGTCAAACAGGTGGTTTAAGAGTTCTGACAGCCTCTGGCGGCCGGCCTGCGGGCGGGCTATCTTCAGGCCCTCTCCCCGCTCCGTGGGGAAATAGTAACCGGAAATCTCCACCCGGGGAGATGGCTTTGGTGAAAGTTCCTTTAATATTTGCTCAGCGGCAGCGGCGTACAGGGCGTGCTGGATCTGGCGGCCGCCGCAAAAGTGCCTGTGCTCTGCATAGCCATAGGTGCCTCCGGTCTTGTAATCCCATACCTGGTATGCCCCTTCCCGTACCTTGTCTACCCTGTCAATCTTACCTCTAAGCAAAAAGCTGGTACCGCTGCCCAGTTCAATTTCTACTGGGTCCGCCAGGCCTGCGCCGGAGTCCGCCACTGCCCCGCCGCCCAGGCCAAAAGGCACTTCAAAGAGCACGGGATCGCCTGCCGCGTGGACTCCTTCGGCGGCCAGGAAAATTTCACAGCAGCGGTAAATATCCATTCTTTCCCGTTGAAAGACTAGGTCGCTGGGGATTGGAATCAATTCGCTGTAATCGCCAATAATTTCATCCGCCATCTCCATCATCATTGTCTTATGCGCAGTCAAAATGGGGCTTTCTTTACCCGCCGCCAGCTTTTTCATAAATCTATAAAACAATTCATGCAGCATTGAGCCCCGCTCCAGCGCATCCAGCCAGCGGTTAGGGTCATAGCTCACTTCGTCCGGGGGCAGGACACGCAGGATGTATTTCAGAAAATAAGCGAAGGGGCATCCCGCCAGGTCCTCGATCCTGCTGCAGGACATCACCAGATCAGTATTCTGGCGGGGGTCAAACTGGCTATCACTGTCAATTATCCCGTCATATTCAGTAGGGCCTGGGCTTTGCCTGGCCTCCAGCGCGCAGCTGCCCAAGGCGATCCCCTGGTAGCAGTCCTTAACCGCCGCATCGCCGTTAATCAGACCGGGACCTGTCAGGGCCCGGGCAGCCCACCACTCTGTTTCATCCAGGGCCGGCATTCCTTCATGCGGGCAGTACCCTGCCGTCCTGCCCAGGGAGTTGAGCAGGTCCGTGTAATCTAAAGAGGTGTCCTTTCGCAAAAGGCGGTGCGCCTGGAGCAGTACATTTGAAGGGAAGACAGACCTGTTCTCCACCACGTCATAGGTAGGAAAGCTTAAAGTGCACCGCCCCCTCCTGGAGGCAAGCGCCAGGGCCATCATATACTGGTTCTCGCCTGGCCTGTCCGCACCCAGCGGCAGCCCGGCATGGATCCTCCGCCGCTCTGTATCCAACAGGACCGGATCCTGGCGGCTGCTGCCCGGGAAGGTGTCCGCGCCCAGGCCGGCTATATAGGTGTTGGGGCGGCCGGACCAGATTAAATTAGTGTACCTGGTGAGGTGCAGGTGGCCGGGCCTGGGGCCGGACGCCCCAACCTGAAAAGCGTCAAGGATGTTTTCCACCCGCTCCAATGCTTCGTCGACTGCCAGGTTAAACGAGGCGAACTGCCCGACCTGCACCAGGTCGTTGATTAACCCTTTCAAGGCGGCAGCGTCAAGCTCGCTTACGGGACGCGTTATCTCAGACAGAATGTATGAAAGGCCAGCCGTGAGCTCCCTGAAACTGATTTTCCCTTCGCTGCCCGGCACCGGCAGGCTGGAGAGGAGCTGGTTAATGGCATGATAAAGCTGCTCAGCCTGGGCGCTCTGGCGCAAGTACCGCTCACGCCTGCTGTCCCCACCCTCTTCTTCAAATTCTTCCGCAGCTTTTTCTTTAAGGGTTTCGCTCATTTTTTGAAGCAGTACATACCGGCCCCTGCCCCAGCCGATGCCGGACATGCTCAAAACCCGCGCCGCCGCGGCAGGTACGAGAATTGTATCTTTATCCCTTTGCAGCCGCACATCCCCGCTTAAAAGTAGTCCCTTTAAAATACTTACAGAATAGTCATTCCTGATCCAGTCAACTAGTCCCTGCAGGACCCTGCCCGGACCGGTAAGCGAACCGGGAACTCCTTCTTCGAAAGTCATTTGCAGCCCCAGGCGCCTGGCCAACGTATAGAAAACGGGTATGTACTCACTGTTTGTATAAGCAACGGTTACACTGTCCAAAGGTGTCCCTCCGGCCATAACCCGCCTTAAAATTTCTCTGGCCTCGTTGGTGAGCCCGTAGGAATGAAAGCAATTTAAAGATCCGTCACCCACCGGCCCTGGTGACTGGCCAACCTGATACAGCCAGGGCAGGCGCTCCACGTCGGATGCGGGAGTAGCTCCGTTTTCCGGCAAAAGGCCCTGAGGCTTTATGCCTGGCCCCACCAACCCGTAAACCGGGTCTGAGTATAAAACGATTATCCTGTCTTGAGCAAGCGACTTGATTAATTGATCTTCAAGCGGGCTTAGCTGCAGGAAGTGAGGCAGAAGGTAAACAATGTCAATGTCTATAAAGCTTTTTTTAGAAAGCAATTTCAATGCAATAGAAAGCAGGCCCGGGGTATCTATATATTTATTATCTTCAAGGTACTGCTCATAGGCCTTCAGCAAGGCAGCCATGTCGTGTTCTTTATCTTTGCTGACAAAACTGTCGGGAGGAAGGGCTTTAGCGGCAACTCCGCTGTATCTTAGTTCATTTAGAGAGGAAGCTACAGCGCGGATCAGCCCCGGAGAGCCGCTTTCCCTTATAAAATATCGAAGGGCTTTTTGTGCTTCCAGGTGCTGAAATACTTCTTCTACGACAGCTGTTGTAAGCAGGCCGGATAGTAGAGTGATCTCTTTTTCAGCCAGGTACTCGCCGGCAATCTGATTTGCCAGGCCGGCGGCTGTCCCGGGGTGCAGGTTTACCCAACCTGTGCCGCTCATGGCCAGTGATTCGCAGAGTTCGTGCCCCTGGCCGTATCCCGGCACAATTAGAACTTTCTCTTGCAAGGGGTATCTTGCGCATATTTCTTTAAGTGAAGAAAGAAGGCAGTTCATGTAATCACTCCATAAATCAATATGCCAAATGTAAATTTGTGTTGCTAAATCTTAATTCTACCAGCCGGTAGCTTTTCCTCTCAAATCGTCAGCAAGAATAGGGAAATTACAACAATTTTCTTATGGCACTAAAAAACCTGGCTTTGTTTTAAGATTAAGCCAGGTGAGTGACAACAGTATGTCTTTTAATATTGTATCCAAAAAAAATTCTTGAGTATTTCTATCCACCCCACACAAACTCGGTAACTTCTCAAACTCAACCAATTATAAACTACAAAATTGTCAAAGATGGTAACTCCCTAGAGAGCTAAAAAACACAGTAACATAACTGGGAAAGTAAGAGGCGGTTTAACAGATGGCAGGCGAAGCGTTGTAAAGCCCCCGGCCCCAAGAGTGGGGCGGGGGTTGGGGGCTGGGGTTGAACGACCCCAGAGAATTGCAAGCGCTGCCGGCAAAAAGTCGGACCGTCCAAATCATCACAAATGGAGTTTTTGCCGGCGGCGCGGCCCAGAACCCGCATAGCCAGGCACCGAAATGCCGGAGGCGGCGCGTAACATCCAATGAGCCGACGGTAAGACCTGACCCCAAAGGCATCGGTGTTACGCGCGGCCGGAGGCATCGACCAGCGAAGGCTGGGCAGTCTACCGGCCGGGACGACCCGAAGTTTCGCCCCAGAGTCTGGCCGGTAGTCTGCCCGACCCGGAGGATTAAATCGACCACCGGAGCCGGGCGCAAAAGAGCCACAGGCGGGCGGAGAGTAGCGGAGCCGGCCTGTGGCTTCTAAGATATTTCCTATTGCCGCATTTAAGCATTACCTGCCGAAACCGCTTTTCTGGTTTCCCCAATCGTTAACCCCTCTATGTACTTTGTAAACAACGATTCACCGCTATATGTCAGATACAACCTTTCTACCGCTCTGGTCATTCCTATATACAAAAGAGAAACTTCTCGTTCTATTTCTTTTTCAAAGAATAATGGGAAATTATTGATGTTACAGATAAAGACAACCTTAAACTCTAGCCCTTTGGAACTTTCGATAGTGGACAGTTTTACCGTAGAATCTTTCTTTTGAAAATTCCGCTTGCTGATGTTACTCTCAGATAGCCAATAGTAAGGGACACCTTCTTTTTCTAATGACTTCCTCAAAATGGATATATAGTCAGTACCCAGTTTTTTAATACGGTAAAGCACCCCTATATCCGAAAATTCAATGTTCTCTTTTTCATGGAGCTTCTTTATTTCCTTAGCTATTTTTGCAGCTTCCTCTTCAAAGGAGTTACATTTACGAATGATCGGTTCGGGACCTTGCCTGCGGGTGCTTTGTGGATTAATGATTTCCATAATATCTTCTTCAATAGATGATTTTGATTCCGAACAGAAATGCTTGTAGAAATCCCAGGCAAATTTGATAACCTGTTCCGTGTTGCGGTAATTAATAGTAAGGACTTTTGAGCGGCCCCGGAAGTTCACACCAAGCTCTTTTGCCAAAGATTTTCGGTGGTAGATTTGCTGAGCACGGTCCTCTACCAAAAGAAAAGAGCTTGTCTCGGGATTCAAAACAGCAAATGCCAGACGGAGCCAGCCGGGTTCGAAATCTTGCCCTTCATCAATTAAAATGGCATCGTACTTCAGTGATTTTGCGTCGCCATTTTGAATTTGCTGAATTAATTCATCAACCATACCTTCGTCTTTCAAGCCCCAATTTTTGAGTGCCCACATATGAAAGTTATCAACTTCCACATTATTGTCACTATCTATTTCTATCTCATCTATCATCTGCCGGATAAAGTTGGCTAAAGATATGTTGTAACAAAGGACCAGTATCCTCCACTTCGGAAAAAGCTTGCTCAAATATTTAGCCCTGCATGCCAGGATCAGGGTCTTGCCGCTTCCCGCCACGCCTCTTAAGATACGATGCTTGTCCCCAAGCGTTTTCGCCAGGTTTTCCTGGTAAAGGTCCATTACTTTTATGTCACGCAAGGAAAAAAGCACGCTTTGCTCGTAATGTGTCTCATTCGACTGACGAGCACTAATCCGGACCTCCGGGAAAAGATGATAACGGACTGCTTTAATATCGTCATTACTTAGGGGTTCCCCTGTTCTAAAACGAATGGCAAACATGTTATGTATT
>CAZIYV010000103.1:0-12332 GCA_964543575.1 uncultured Pelotomaculum sp. | reverse complement strand
AGCGTATAGAATATGCCCCGGTGGGGACATCCCGGGCACAATACCGGCGGCCTGCCGGGAACCACGGGCGCGCCCTGCAAATCAGGCTTCACCACTGTGTCCTGCAAAGCTGGCTTTATTCCTGTCTCAATAAACTTTTCGGAGATAATTGCCGCGTCCAGTTCACCGGTATTGGGGATCAGTTCTTTGCCGGATATCGCCAGCCCCATCACTTTGACCTGATCTTCAATAAAAGGCTCAAGCTCCTCAATCACAAACAGCCGGCTCACACTGGCGGCAAACTGCCGGATTAACCCTTCCGGCAGCGGGTTGGTCATCCCCAGCTTCAGAACTGAAGCATCCGGCAGGGCCTCCCTTACATACTGATAGCTGATGCCGCTGGTAATAACACCTACCGATTTATCCCGCCATTCAATAAAGTTTAACTGACTTTTCTCGGAATACTCCTTAAGTCCTGCCAGCCTTACTTCAAGGGCAGCCCGGCGCATCCTGGCGAACGCCGGTACCATCAGGTATTTTTTGGCGTTTTTCACGTAGCCGCGAACAGTGCCCGGCCTGGGCTCTCCTTTTTCAACAAAGCCCTGGGAATGCGCCACCCTGGTAGTGGTTCTGAGCATTACAGGAGTGTCAAACTGCTCGCTGATCTCCAGGGCCAGTCCCACCATGTCCATGGCCTCCTGGCTGTCGCACGGCTCCAGCAGTGGTATCTTGGCAAACCGCGCGTAATGGCGGTTGTCCTGCTCGTTCTGGGAACTGTGCATACCGGGGTCGTCAGCTGAAACCAGGACAAAACCCCCGTTTACACCGGTATAGGCAAAGGTGAGCAGCGGGTCTGCGGCCACATTGACGCCAACATGTTTCATGGTCACCAGCGTGCGGGCGCCTGCTATAGAAGCGCCGATACCAACTTCCATGGCTACTTTTTCATTGGGCGCCCACTCCGCGTAAATGCCGGGATAACGTGCGAAATTTTCTAATATCTCTGTGCTGGGCGTACCAGGATAAGCGGCGGCAACTGTCACGCCAGACTCAAAAGCGCCCCTGGCAATAGCCTCGTTGCCGGAAAGAAGCTCCTTCAAAAAATATCACCTCCGCAAAAAATTCCATCTCCTTATATAAAAACCCGGTACGGAAAGCTCAGAGGCTTTTCCGAACCGGTGCGCTCACAAAAAATTCTTTAACAGTATTTTCAGTTAAAAGTGTAGCAGATATAGGCCGCTCGAACAAGGGGAAAATAGCAGGATAATTTTTAAGAGCCTTCTTTCGGCCTGTTGTCGATAACCCGCTTGGCCTTGCCGGTGCTTCTCTCCAGCGATTTCGGTTCCAGCAGCCGCACTTTGGCGGTCAGGGACAGCACGTTGCTTAAACGGCGGCGCACTTTATCCTCCAGCGCTTCCAGGTCGCGAAACTGCCCGGTAAATTTTTCGGGGGTGAGTTCCACCCGCACTTCAATATTATCCAAAAAGCCCTTTTTGCCTACAATTATCTGATAGTGCGGCGCTATACCCTCCATACTCATCAAAACACTTTCGATCTGGGAGGGAAAAACATTGACGCCGGAAATGATCAGCATATCGTCGGTACGACCGCTAACCTTGCGCATCCTGGTTGTGGTCCTGCCGCAGTCGCATGGCTTGGGATTTAAAACGGAAATGTCGCGGGTGCGGTAGCGGATCAGCGGCATGGCCTCCTTGGTCAGAGTGGTGATAACCACTTCTCCCTCCTGCCCGTAGTCCAGCGGCTCACCGGTTTCCGGATCAATTATTTCAAACAAGAAATGGTCTTCCGCTATGTGCATGCCGTTGGTAAGCTCACATTCCCCGGCCGGTCCGGGCCCCATTACTTCACTTAGACCGTAATTGTCGGTAGCTTTAATACCCCAGGCCCGCTCCAGCTCGGACCGCATTTTTTCGCTCCAGGCTTCTGATCCGAAAAGTCCGACCCGGAGGGGCAGCAACGTGGGATCGATACCCATTTCAACAGCCACCTCGGCCAGGTGCAGGCAGTAAGAAGGTGTTCCAATCAGAGCAGTGGTCCCAAAATCCTGCATCAGCATGATATGCTTTTCCGAGTTGCCGGAGGAGGCCGGCACAACAGTGGCGCCCAGCCGCTCCAGACCGTAGTGCAGGCCGAAGGCGCCTGTAAAAAGGCCGTAGCCGAAAGTCACCTGAGCCACATCTTCCGCGGTCACACCCACACCTGCAGCCATCCGGGCAATACACTCCGCCCAGACGTCCAGGTCGTTTTTAGTGTAGCCGACCACGATAGGCTTGCCGGTGGTGCCGGAGGAGGCGTGCAGGCGAACCACCTGCTTTAAGGGCACGGCAAACAAGCCGTAAGGGTAATTGTCTCTCAGGTCTGTTTTAACGGTAAAGGGAAACTTGCTGATATCTTCAATCCTTTCCAGATCAGCAGGCTTAACCCCTGCGGCGTCAAAGCGCTCCCTGTAAAAAGGAACACGCTCATAAACCCTGGTTAAAGCATCCTTTAGTCTGGCCAACTGCAAGGCACGGATCTCATCCCGCTCCATACGTTCATTACGCGAATCCCAAATCATCTAAGACACTTCCTTTTTTAAGGTTCTAAATTATATATCCATTATTTTACCAGCCAGCAGCCAGATCAAACTATGTTCTATACAGTCCGGCAAATTCCTTCTTTCTTAGACTCGTTTTTCCCGAATGAAATGGTTACAACCTTCCCCTTGTTCACCCTGCGCCTGACAAAGCTGTTCATGCGCCTGAAAGCCTCGGTCAGGGTATCTACTGAAGCGGCGTACGAACAGCGGATAAACCCTTCTCCCTGTTCGCCGAAGGCATTGCCGGGAACAACAGCAACTTTTTCCTCTTTCAGAAGCTCCTGGGCAAAATCCTCGGAAGAAAGCCCGGTGCTCCTGATTTCAGGAAAGGCGTAAAACGCGCCGCGGGGCTCACTGCACGGCAGTCCCATTTCCCGGAAGGCCTGCAGAACCAGGCGGCGGCGGTGGTTGTATTGCTCCACCATTTTATGCATGGCGGTTTTCCCGTTTTTTAAAGCTTCCAGGGCGGCAACCTGGGCGGTGATGGGAGCGCAAAGCATAGTATACTGGTGAATTTTGGTCATGGCTGAAATAAAGTCTGGATGCCCCGCGGCATATCCAACCCGCCAACCGGTCATAGCGTGAGACTTTGAAAAACCGTTTAATAGGATGGTGCGCTCACGCATCCCCGGCAGGGATGACACGCAGGTATGCTCACCCACGTAGGTGAGTCTGCCATAAATCTCATCGGATATAATGATCAAATCATAAGCCCTGGCAATCTCGGCAATTTCCAGAAGTATTTTCCGGTCAATGGTTGAGCCGGTGGGGTTGTTCGGATTGCAAAGGACCATAACTTTGGTTTTAGGGGTGATGGCCTTTTCCACCATCTCCGGGCTTACCTGAAAACCGCTTTCCATCGAAGTTTTCAGGAAGACCGGCACAGCGCCGGTCATCATAGTCACTGGCGCGTAAGAAACGTAGGAAGGCGCCGGGATCAGAACCTCGTCCCCCGGGCACAGGATCATGCGCATGGCCAGGTCAAATCCTTCACTTACACCCACGGTAATCAAGACCTCTTCACGCGGATTGTAGGATACCCCGTAACTGTCCGCCAGATCGCGGGTAATCTCTTCCCTCAGCTCAAGCAGGCCGTGGTTGGAAGTGTACATGGTATAACCTTTTTCCAGGGCATAGACACAGGCTTCCCTGATATGCCAGGGAGTCACAAAATCGGGTTCGCCAACTCCTAATGATACAACACCCTTCATTTCGGCCACAAGGTCAAAAAAGCGCCTGATCCCCGAAGGCTGAATGCTCCGTACAGTTGGATTTATTCGGCTGAGCCAGTCAGTTTGTATTGTCATGGGGTTACCATCAGCCTCCTGTCTTCTTCACCATCATCCACAATAATGCCGTTATACTTATAATTCTTGAGCACAAAATGGGTGGCGGTGCTCAACACATGTTCAATCGAGGCTAGTTTTTGAGTTACGAAGGTTGCCACTTCCCGCATGGTCTGCCCTTCTATTACAACGGCCAGATCATACGCCCCGGACATCAAGCGCACAGATTTCACTTCCGGGAAACGGCAAATGCGCATGGCAACGGCATCATACCCTATATCGCGCTGGGGGGTGATCTTTACTTCAATAATAGCTGAAACCTTTTCCTCTCCCACTTTTTCCCAATCAACCAGGGTAAAGTAGCCTACAATTACATTTTTTTCTTCCAGTTCCTTAATAGCGCGAACCACTTCATCCTCTTTCATATTCAACATGACCGCTATTGTTTGCGGGGTCAACCTGGCGTCGTTTTCGAGGAGTTCGAGAATTTCCTTCAACTGACATTTCTCCTTTCAAAGATGGCAAACAATTTACAGGATTAACAAGACTCATAGGGATTAACAGAAATAAAAAAACTCCGCGTCCTTACAAAGGGACGGGAGTCTAATCTCGCGGTACCACCCTAGTTGACTGTAAAACAGAAACCTGTTTTTTCAGCCCTCTCTGACCTGTTAACGGAGGTAACCCGGCTCAGCTTACTGTCTGTTTCAGCTTGCGGCTTCAGGGCGGCACGGTCGCTTTCCTCCGCCGGGCTTACACCATGCCCCGGCTCGCTGTTGATTATCAGCAACATTATTCCCCTTCATTGCCTTGTAAAATAAAATTGAAGCTATTATAGCACGCACCCATAGGGGAGTCAACAGCCAATATTTAGACTCCCCCATCACATGGTCAACGTGCCGCCCGGAGTGTCTATCAACTTAAGTACATTTTCTTCCCTGCCGTCAACAGCGTTAATATAAACCAGGTAGGTGTCCTCGCCGAGCTTGCCCTGAAATTCATAGGCAAGTTTTTCATCATCCGCTCCGACAGGCATCAATACCAGTTTTCCGCCGCCGGAAACCTGCAGGCGGGGATTTATAGAACCCCTGGCTTGGTCCGGTGTTATCTTTGGCTGCGGTAAATCGCGCGTCCGGTGTGACATCAGGTATCCTGATGTTTCAGCGCCTGTAATTTCACCGTTATCCAGAGCCACTGTTACCTTTACTAAATCAGGATATATGACAACATTATTCTGGGCCGCCGCAAAATTAAAAGTAGCGGAGTTACCATGGCATACATAGTAAGTTGCATTCATATCACTAAAACCATGGTCTTTTAAATACTTCAAGGCTTTTTGCCGCGCCGCATCGATATCTACCGCCTGATTTTCCACAGGGCGGTTATTCAGCGCCCAGATCAGTTTTCCTCCTTTATTAGAGATATCCAGGACAGTAGTGTTCACGCTGTTCCCATCCGGGGTGACCTCCACCCTGTAGGCGGGAATACGTCCTTGTGCCGTGCCGGTTACAGCGGCACTGTATTCAACACCGGGCTGCCTGTCTATATATGACAGTGCCCTGTTTTGAGCTTCTTCCGGGCTGATATCAGCCAACCCGTTTAAATCTCTGGGTTCGGTACGCTCCAGGTGCTCTGAGAAGGGTCCGTCATAAATCAGGGACGGGTACTGCTGCATCTGTTTGTCAAGAACCTGGAAATCGGTTACGGCCAGGTTGTCTGGATTCTCTTGTAAATTTTTTCTAACCTGGCGAACAAGTTCCCCAAAATAAAAGTTATTTTGGGCAACACTATACTGCATCCCCTGCAGTTCTTTGTTCAGTTCCATTGACTGCTGATACAGACTGTTTAAGGTATCCCAGTTCTTAGAGTCAATATCCTCTCCATTGCTCACATGCTTGGCCAAACTGTCCGCATAGTCACCCACCTGGGTTAAAAACTTGGCTGTTCGGCCGGACAGCGCGTCATTAAGGGGCAATTGGCCGAGGTTGGACTGGGCAAAGGCGGCCTGCTGGCGGATGTCCATCAACAGGGCAGTATCCAGACGAGGGTCTGAGGCCACCATGCTCTTTGATAAGAGTACCTCCAGGGTTTGGACCTGCCCTGTCATGTCGAAAAAAGCCCTCTGGTATTTATTGCTTAAAAAGATTTCCAGGTTGCGGTTGGCCAGACGCTGGCTGTAACCCCAAGTACCGGTCGCGGCGATCGCCAAAAGGCTGGCGATGACCGACAGGATAATCCACTTTCTCACAAAACCACCCCTTTACCGTGCAAAGACATGATTGCCAATCCGAGTAATGACGTTTCTTGACCAAACCCACGGGTTTACCGGTTTGGCCGGGTTCCAGAAGAAGATCGCGCCACCGGTAGGATCATACCCGCTCATAGCCATTTGGGCTGCCTCGACGGACGCCTGGCTTAATGGCCTGTACGCCTGGCCGTTACTGATGGATTCAAAAGCATGGTCCTGAAAAATTACACCACTGATAGTACGGGGGAAAGAAGCGCTCTTGGTCCGGTTCATGATCACCGCGCCGACAGCAATTTTGCCCGTGAGCGACTCGTCTGCCGCCTCTCCTTCAATTACTCGGGCTAATAAATTTACTTCTCCTCTGTCTGTGGCAACCCCCCTGGAAACAGCGGGTAAAGCCTCCGGGGTATGCAAGCCCAGCGCGTTCCGGGTAGCCGTACCTACCACTCCATCCTGGGGAAGACCGTTATTGCGCTGGAAATTCTGCACCGCCCGGTAAGTCTCATAAGCGTAATGGCCATCCAGCGGTCCTTTATAATATCCCCACTGGCTTAGCTTCTGCTGAACCTGAACGACTTCATTGCCGCTGCTCCCCCAGGAGAGAGTTGCCGCCTCCGCCGCCTGCCGCCCATGGAGCAATACTGCGGCGACAGAAAGTATAAGCAGGCAAGACGCGCACAGAATAACCTTATACCTGGCAAACGAATGTTTCTTAATGATGATTTCTCACCTCCTGGCTTTCAATAGTATTTTTTCTGTTTATGCCATTTTTTATGTAAGCTATTTATAAAACAAAAACCCCGGTCCGGGTATTTACCCGCCGGGGCATTTTTTGAACCGGGTGTTATATTTAACAAATGATCTGAGCCGCACTAAAAATCACACGCAGCCAGCCGGTTTTGGCAGACCGGCCAGTTTACAGGCGCCCTTCGCGGGCCCGGAGGGGAATAATTCGTAAATCAGCTTCAGGCTGTAACCAGTATCTTTGCAAAGTTTCCTGATCATGGGGGCAATTTGGTGCTGACTGTAATAATCGCGCAGGTAGCGCACCACCTTCCAGTGATCCTCCGTAAGGCTGATATTTTCAGATGAAGCAAAAGCGATAACCAACTCTTCGCTCCAATCATCCGGGTTTACTAAAAAACCATCCTCATCAAGCTCTATTTCTCTGCCGTTAATATAAATACCCGGCAATAACCACACCTCCCGCTGCTTTATCTACAAGGTATTATCCCTTTATTAAGAGAAAAAATCTTATGTTAAAAGATACCACGGCTGTATCTCTTCGTCAATCGCATTCTCATATCGGATGCCTTTTTTCAGGACAATCACCGGCAGCTTGTACCTGCTCAAAAAATAAAGAGAGAAGGCTTTCGCCTTCTCTCTAAAGCAACCGTCCCTATAGTTTACCGGAACTTGGGGCTGATTTGAATATTGACCGGCTCAAATCCACTTTCCAAACCGAACTTACGAGATAGGCTACACTCAATTTCCTTAGATCATCCTCACCTGATTGAACTGAACCACGAAACCAATTGTTAAATTCTGAACTCAAACCAGATACAAAAAACACTATCCTTGGACTGGTCAACTTACTTGCAATGTACCCGAAATACCTTCCGAATTGCTCTTGCAACTAAACCATTGACACTATAGGGATGGTGCTTAAGCTAATGGTAGCATGGGAAACACTAAAATGCAATAGCCTGCTAAAATAAATACTTGTTCTCGCACCTGGTAATTTTTTCATATCAATAGTGGTATGGCTCTCTTTTGTGGATTTTAAACCAGCGGTATATTTGTTCCAGTAAAATAATACGCATTAGCTGATGGGGAAAAGTCAGTCTTGAAAAGGAAAGCCTTAAGTCCGCGCGCTCCAAAACTTTTTCAGAAAGGCCGAGTGCTCCGCCGATAATAAAAGTCAGATCGCCTTTCCCCTCCAGCGCATTTTTGCCCAATACCTCCGCCATCTCTTCAGAGGAAAATGGTTTTCCCCGCAGGTCGAGGGCAATCAAAAAAGTGCCCTGCCGCAGGCGTTTTAAGAGACGCTCGCCTTCTTTTTCCTTTACTTTGGCCAATTCCGGCGTGGAAAGACTTTCAGCAAAACCCTCGTCATTTACCTCAACAACTTCAACCCTGGCGTAAGCGGACAGACGTTTCACATATTCAGCCGCTCCGCTGGCCAGATATTTTTCCTTGAGCCGCCCCACCGCAAGGATGGTAATGTGAAACATAAGCCCTCCAAAAACAAAAGCGTGTCGCCACGCTTTTAGTTTTAGTGTCTCCTGATGGAGGCTCCCAGATTCCTCAGTTTTTCCTCCAGGTTATGGTAGCCCCTGTCAATAAAAGTGGCGTTGCAGATTTCCGTCTCCCCGGTGGCGATCAATCCCGCCACGATAAGGGCGGCGCCAGCCCGCAGGTCTGTTGCCTTGACCTGGGCGCCTTCCAGACAGGTGACCCCTTCGATAACCGCGATCCGGCCTTCCACTTTGATCCTGGCGCCCATTCGTTTCAGTTCGTCTGCCACCATAAACCGGTTTTCAAAGATATTTTCCACCAGCACGCTTGTCCCTGGTACGACCGCAAGCATGGCTGCCAGCTGAGACTGCATATCTGTAGGAAAGCCGGGGTAAGGCATTGTCTTTATATCGATGGGACGAAGCGGCCGGCCTGCGCACACCCGCAGAGAGTCTTCACCCTCAATCACATCCACGTTGGCTTCCCGCAGCTTTGCGCTTAAGGGCTGCACGTGGGCGGGGATCATGTTATCAATGGTGACATCGCCCCCGGTGGCAGCTGCCGCAACCATGAAAGTGCCCGCTTCAATCCGGTCCGGT
The DNA here is from genome assembly GCA_964543575.1 of uncultured Pelotomaculum sp. Lineage (GTDB taxonomy): Bacteria > Bacillota > Desulfotomaculia > Desulfotomaculales > Pelotomaculaceae > Pelotomaculum_B. The sequence continues at coordinate 3,383 of CAZIYV010000103.1, read as the reverse complement.
ATAACCGGGTAGCGCACCCCTCCCTTGAGGGAAGCTACACCTTCAACCTTGATCACATCAGTACCCGCACCACGCACTTTTGCTCCCATGGTGTTCAGGAAATTGGCGAGATCTACAATCTCGGGCTCCTTGGCCGAGTTTTCTATAAGAGTCTGCCCTTTGGCCAGGCAGGCGGCCATCATGATATTTTCGGTTGCCCCGACACTGGGAAAGTCCAGGTAAACCCTGGCCCCCTTCAGTCGTTCTGTCACGCTGCCGCAGACACTGCCGTGTTCCAGAGACAGTTTGGCCCCAAGCCCTGTAAGGCCTTTGAAGTGCAGATCCATCGGCCTTATTCCTATATTGCAGCCGCCGGGCAAGGCCACTTTAGCCTGTCCGAATCTGGCCAGCATGGGACCAAGAAGGAGATTGGACGCTCTTAACTTTTTAACAAGATGAAAAGGAGCACCCGTGTTTATTTTCCGGGGAGGCACAATCCGCAGAGTTTCCACGTTTTCCCATGTTGTCTGGGCTCCCAGGTTGCTAATAATCTGTATCATTACTCGCACGTCGCTAATGTCCGGAACATTCTCCAGCACAACTTCATTGCTGGCAAGAATTGTTGCGCATAACAGCGCCAGCGAGGCGTTTTTGGCTCCGGAGATTTTCACCTTGCCGCGAAGGGGGGTTCCCCCGGCAATAATAATTTTGCCCATAAATTCCTCCTGGATGAGAACCTATAAAACTATCACGTTTAGATTATTCGATCTAAAATAGTTTATTCCTGCCTGATGGAGAATAAGTCTCTAAGCTTACTTCTCTCTCCAAGAGCAATGCCTGCCAGCCGGCTTCAAACCCTGCACTGTCAAGTTGCAGGACCTTTGAAAGGGCCTGGTCAAATTGGGCTCCGCCTCTCAGTTCTTTGATCAGATCATATAAGGCTTTTTCCCCGTGTTGATCAACGATATACCTTACAGCGATATACGCTTCCCTATAGGCCAGGTACTGGTTGGGCAGACTGTCAAAGTCTCCGGCAAGGTCTTTCATGGAGTAAAGGTTTTGCCCGGGCGCCCCGTTCATGTCGTTAAATTCAAAACCGGTTATTTTGTTTTCCTCGTATTGCGCCACACCCTCGGTAAACCAGCGGGGGTAGTTGCCACCAGTAAGGTAGTCAATCATCAGGTGAGTCAATTCGTGCGCCATTGGACCTGAAGTCGCAAATATTTCCCTGAATCTGACAGGGTCTTTTTCCTCAATCCAAACTTCCGGTGTAAGCACCCTGATGGCCCCCCCCCAATAAACCCCAATAGCGCTTTCCTTGGCATCCCAGCCAAAACTGCTGTTCAATTCCTCCTTGGAAGAATAGAGGATTAACGGCACCCTGGCGCCGGGTATATAGCCAAAATCCTCGGTAACCGGGCGGTAAAACATCTCCGCTGTTTCCAGGACCAACTCCGCTCCCTGGCGATCTGCCGGCTTAAACTTCACATAAAAATGTTCTGATGTCAGCTTGTCCATGTTCCAAGTACCCAGGACCGTGTAAACTTTGATCAATTCCCTGACGGCCCAATAACTGTAAGTCTTTGTGCCTGCTGGCAGCCTGACAAAAAAAGCCATCATTAAAATAAAAGCGGCCGTCAAAATTTTTACGGCCCTGATAAATGATCCGCCGTGCTTGTGCACGGTAGAGCTACCCGTCTGGTCCTGATATACACCGGGCTTCATAGCCAGCCTCCCTAAACTGATTAATTAACCAGTTTAATTATAAGGCCAGTACCATGCCCTTCCTAGCGGTAATAAATGCAAAAAGGGCTATTAATTCTGAGGCTGCTGGGTCTTCCATTCATTAATCATCTGCCTGGCCTTTTCAACATCCGGACCTTCCTTGGCCAGGGCTATATACTTCTCCATTTCCTTAATGCCGCCGGTGTAGTCTTTTTTACCCGTTCCCAGGACAACCCCATACAGCCTGTGGGCGTCTTTGTTATCCGGGTCCTTTTGGATCAGCTCCTGAAGTTTGACTTCTGCCTGATCGTATTTACCGCTCATATAATAAACAAAGGCAATATCGTAGCGCGCCTCGGATTGGTCTGGATCAACAGCCAGTACCTGCTCAAAGGTTTTAACGGCCAGGTCCGGGTTGCCTGTATAAACGTACGTCTCTGCCAGGTCCATCAGGATTGTTGTGTCTGAGGGGTTCTCCAAAGCTTTGGCCTCCAACTCCGCAAGTCTCTCTTGGGTTGTTTGCTGTGACGTGCTCTGGGAGCCGCCGCTGTCAGGCTGCTTTTGAAACATCGCAGCCAGCGGAATAACCAAACCGATGGCGATCAAGGCTGTAATTGTAATAAAAATTGCCTTCCTGAACTTATTTCTTTTTACAGATTTTCTAATGAACAAATTTTTTCACCTCAAAAGTATTATAGCATTGTCAGGCCTGTTTACAACCCTTTTTAGCAAATAGAAAGTCCGCCCGGCACCTGTCCCCCGGGCGGTAATCATTCATGCATAACCTGTTAGCCCTGTTTTATTAGGTATCAACTACTGAAAATAAACGCCGGCATTACGATCATGCTCGATTAAAATCGAACATACAATTTTAGTAGTAGGTCGTATGCCGTAGGCCATAGGTATATCCTGCATCTCGCTTAGGTCTTTGACCCATAAAAATTTCATGCATACCTACGCCCTACGCCCTATAGTTTACTGCTTACGACCTTGTTTTTCTCACAGCTCACGTCCCATTTCCCACGTCCAATTATGGCAAGTAGTTGGTCGGGTCGCGCGGCTCTCCCCCCACAATGGTCTCGAAATGCAGGTGCGGTCCGGTAGAATTGCCCGTGGAGCCTACTAAACCAATTACCTCTCCGCGATCAACAGACTCTCCGTCACTAACCAGGATCCTGGAAAGGTGAGCGTACCTGGTAACCAGTCCGCCGCCGTGGGATACTTGCACTTGATAGCCATAGCCGCCGTCCCAGCCTGTCGAAACAACAGTGCCGCTGGCAACAGCCACAACATCGCTTCCGTAACTGGCATCCAAATCAATACCTTCGTGCATTCTGCCCCAGCGCATGCCAAATGGTGAACACATACTGCCTTCACTGGGCCAGGCCAGTCTTAACGAACCGCCGCGGGAAGCCACCATGGTTATTGTTCCTTTAACCAAAACCTCTGTGGTAGGCTCACTTTTAACGTTCTGGCTTAAGATTTCCCGACCTGTTTCAAAGCCGTTCTCCCTGGTGATCCGGTAGGTAACTGTTTTTTCACCGGGAACACCCTCGGTGATTACCTCTTTATCCCCTTATAAAAGTTTGTCGTCATACCTTACGTCAACCGGGCAGGGTATTTTCTCATCGACTGTCGTCTCGCGGGTGGCTAAGACAGTAATCAGCGGCGCTTCCTTG
>CAZIYV010000102.1:0-12502 GCA_964543575.1 uncultured Pelotomaculum sp. | reverse complement strand
TGCCCCATATTCGGGGCAAAAAAAATTTACTGGAGGTTATAGCATTATGAAAAGAAAGCTCATTGTCGCCATTGCTTTCCTGGTGCTTCTGGCATCCGTTTCATTTCCCGCTTTCGCGGCTGAAAATTTGCAGCTGCAGGTCAACGGAGATATTGTACCTGCGCCTGGTCTTAGCCTTATCGACGGTAATACCATGATACCCGCCGACATTTACGCCAGTCTTTCCGGCGCCGATACCGGGTGGACCGCCGCCAACGAATTTACCATTACAGAGAACGGGATGACCATAACACTGGTCCCTGGCTCAAAGGAAGCGATGCTGGGGGACAAGCCCATCTCGCTGCCGGCCGAACCCGTCAAATATGATAGCGGCCTTTTAATCCCGCTCCGTGCCGTCAGCAGCGCTTTTGGTTTTGAAATTGGCTGGGACGCTGAAAAAAGGATGGTCACTTTAATCCGAGAAGAAACCAGAGACGGCCTGAATGTGTCCGACCTGCTGGCTAAATCCACAGCGGCAAGCCTGACTTACAACACTTACACCATGGAAGGCCTGATCAATATTAATATGGATCTGAGTACAGACGGCAAGACTGTGGAGCAGGCGCCGGCAAACATGATCACCAAGTTAACCGGCCAGATTCAAAACAATCCACTGCAGATATACATGAATCAAATAATTAGTGTGCCAGCTGCAGGGGATACTTACCAGGAAACAGCAGTAGAAATGTTCATGACCCAGGAAAAAATGTATATCAAGATGCCGGGGCAGGAGTGGATGGTAACAGCTATGCCGTTCTCCCCTGAATTCTGGAAACAGCAGCAGGATATCCAGTCCGACCCTCTAAAAGCGGCCGCGATGATGAAGGAAATGGGAATCCTTTTGAACTTTGGCAATGATATTGTGGTAAACGGTACCGATTACTATGTTGTTAACGCAGCCATGGATATGGAAAAGTTCAAACAGGGTTATGAAAAAATGATCCAGCAGGTGGTACAGAGTATGCCGCAGGAAGCATCAGTCAATCCAGCCGAAATGCAGCTAATGATCCAGCAAATCCTGCAGAACTCTCAATTTGATTACAATTATTCGGTGCTGATTAACAAGAAGACACTTCTCAGCGACATTGTCAAATTTGACGGCCATATGATTATAAACATGGATATTCCCCAGGCCGGGCAGACGGAAATAGACACAGGCGCAGTTGCGCCGGGTGAAATGAAAATCGATATGACATTTAAAGGAGACATGAGTATCTCCGACCTGGGCGGCGAATTTAAAGCTCCGGATGTCAGCACAGCGATAAATATGACGCAGCAAACGCCTTCTGCTCAGAACTAACCACCCTCTAATAGTAGAGACATTTATCGGGGACAATTATCGGGGACATTCCATCGGGGACATTCCTCTGAAGGAGGTGTGTCCCCTTTCCTATTCATAAATTCAGTAATACTGCCTCCATATGGCATAATATTCCAGGCAAAGCAAGAACCGTCCCCCATTTGCCTTTAGGCAAAGCAAGAACCGTCCCCGTTTGCCGTCCCCGTTTGCCCGCCGTTTGCCCGTTTGCTTTTGTTTTTAGTGGGGGTTGGCAATTTAAAATTCCTCCCGGCATATTTTATATCCAGGAGGGATGAACTGATGAATCCAAAAGAAGAAACAAGGCTGCTGGAACAGGCTCTGGAGAAAATTACAGCAAGGGCTAAAGAATACGGCCTGGATTTTTACGATATGTATTTTGAAATTTGCCCGGCTGACATTATCTATACGTTCGGGGCCTACGGTATGCCCACCCGCTTTTCACACTGGACTTTCGGCAAGTCCTATCACAAAATGAAGACCCAGTATGATTACAACCTCGGGCGGATTTACGAGATGGTGATTAACTCCAACCCCTGCTACGCTTTTTTACTGGAAGGGAATACCTTGATCCAGAACAAGCTGGTCATGGCCCACGTCCTGGGGCACTGTGACTTTTTTAAGAATAACGCTTACTTTAAAAACACTTCCAGGGACATGGTTGAATCTATGTCGGCGGCGGCGGAGCGCTTCCGGAATTATGGGTTCAAGTACGGGCATTCCAGGGTGGAATCATTTATTGATGCTGTTATCGCAATCCAGGAGCACATTGAGCCCAGGATCAGGGTTAAAGAGAAAGATTTTATAGCTCCGCATCAAAAGAAAAACTGCCGGAAGGCAATTCCCGAAAGTCCTTACGATGACCTCTGGCTGATCGACGAGAAGCCGGAAAATGACTGCGATAATTGTCAGCAGTCAAAACGGTTTCCGGAAAAACCGGAAAAAGATTTGATGCTGTTTATGGTCCAGCACAGTAAAGAACTGGAGGACTGGCAGCGCGACATTATGTCGGTGGTGCGCCAGGAGATGCTTTATTTCTGGCCGCAGATGGAGACAAAAATAATGAATGAGGGGTGGGCGACGTACTGGCATCTTAGGATCATGCGTGAGATTGAGCTGGATGAAGCGGAAGCTTTGGAATTCGCCAAAATGCACTCCGGGATCATCCAGACCTCCCGCGCCCGCCTTAACCCTTATCACCTCGGCCTGAAAATATTTGAAGACATAGAAAAGAGATGGGATAACCCTTCCCCGGAAGAAAAAGAAAGGCTGGGCCGTCCCGGCGGGGAAGGCAGAGAAAAGATTTTTGAAGTACGGGCTGAGGAAAATGACATTTCTTTTTTGCGCAATTATCTTACCAGGGAATTAATCGATGAACTGGACCTCTATTTATACAAGAAAACAGGCTATGACTGGAAGATTTCGGACAAGGAGTGGGAAAGGGTGCGTGACGGGATTGTCAGCAGCCTTACCAACTGCGGCTATCCTTTCATAGTGGTGCAGGACGGGGATTTCAACAAACGGGGCGAGCTGTATTTAAAACACAATTATGAGGAAACCGAACTGGATGTGAATTACCTTGAAAAGACGCTGCCTCACGTTTACACCTTATGGGGGCGCCCGTGCCACCTTGAAACGGTGCTAGACAGCAAGACGGTGCTGTTTTCTTATAACGGTGAAAAAATAAGTAAAAAGTTTTTGTAAGGAATGTAGTTTTACTGATATAAACACGAAGGGGGATATGGGTTTGCCATATCCCCTGTTTACTAATGATTCTGGTCCTGCTGCAATTTATATTGAGGTTCCTGCTGCTCAATATAATTGACCCGTCCTTTTAAGGACTGACAAATCCCCTCAAGCTGCTTGTTTAAATCATTAAACATCTTTTTGGCTGTTTGATCCTGGGTATCAATCGCAAACGTCTGTAAATTTGCCGCAGCACTTTCAAGGGTTGCCAGAGTCTGATGCATTTTTTCACCGATAGTCATAATATTCCTCCCTGCAATTTTATTCACTGTTAGTATGCTCCATAATTTTCTTTTTAAGCTGGTAATTTCAAACATCTATTTCATAGAAAACCTATTTTTGGGAAATATAATAAGCCTTTGGTCAGATTCTGAATATACTGTTCTCAGGGGAGTGGCTTTATATGGTTGTAGTCATCGTGGGTGGAGGCTGGGCCGGGTGTGCAGCGGCTTACTCAGCCAGAGCGGCAGGGGCCGAGGCAGTACTGCTGGAGAAAACCGATATGCTGCTTGGTACCGGACTGGTCGGCGGGATCATGCGCAACAACGGCCGTTTCACCGCCCTGGATGAGCTGTGGGCGCTAGGCGCCGGTGATTTTATCCGGGTAATTGAAGAGGTCGTTACCCACCGCCGGATTGATTTTCCGGGTCATCGCCACGCTATGCTGTACGATGTGACCAGGATAGAACCCGAAATCAAGAATTTGCTCTTATCTTGCGGAGTACAGTTAAAGCTGCAAAAAAGAGTTACCGGTGTCTCCAAACAAAATGATCTTATTAAAGACATAAGCACCGCAGATGAAGAAATAATCAAAGGCGATGTTTATGTGGATTGCACCGGTACAGCCGGTCCTGCCGCCAACTGTACCCGCTTTGGCACAGGCTGCGCCATGTGTATCCTGCGCTGCCCTACTTTTGGCCCCAGGGTTAGCTTCACGGCCAGTGTGGGTGTCGCGGAAATAAGGGCGGGGGAAGGATTTCCCCATTTTGAAGCAATGAGCGGGTCGTGCAAGTTAGATAAAAAATCTTTGTCTGCGGCGCTGGTAGAGAAATTGGAAAGCAAAGGTGTTTTGATCATTCCTCTGCCCCCGCACCTGCGCAAAGCGGAGCAGCTCAACAGCAAAGCCTGCCAGCAGTATGCTACCAGTGATTTTGCTGAAAACCTGATTATTCTCGACACAGGTCACGCCAAGCTGATGACGCCGTATTTCCCCCTGGAAATTCTCCGTACGCTGGATGGTTTTAAAGACGCCCGCTACGCCGACCCTTATTCCGGCGGCAAAGGGAATTCGATTCGCTTCATGGCTATGGCGCCTTGCGATAACAGCCTGCGTGTTCCCGGGGTAAACAACCTGTTTTGCGCCGGTGAAAAGACCGGCCTGATCGTGGGACACACGGAGGCCATAGTAACCGGTTTTCTGGCCGGGCACAACGCGGTAAGGCTGATGGCCGGTCTAGAGCCGCTGTCTTTGCCGGTTGAACTGGCCTGTGGTGATATCATTTCATTTATGCACGAAGAAATGAAAACACCAGAAGGATTGGGTAAAAAGTACACCTTCTCCGGCTCGGTATACTTCCAGCGGATGCAGGAATTGGGGTTGTACACGACAGATGTCCCCGCAATCAAGGAAAGGGTTGCCAATACGGGGTTTGCCGGTGTGTTTAAAAAGCGCCTGGTAGATTAACACCATGGCCTGTTTATACTGCCTTCCGGATACCTTCTTCCCTCCTATTTCCATTTTCTGTACTATTAACGCCCTTTTTTTCATAGTGTTAGAGTAGACAACCCTGGGGGGCGGGGGTATTTTTGTGGTAAATTACGTTTGGCTCGGCATGATTGTCTTCGGTATAATCGTGGCCGCTGTTAACGGCAACATTGAGGTAATAACCAAAGCGGCCCTGGACGGAGCGAACAACGCGGTCAAGATCTCGATCAGCCTTATAGCTATCATCACCTTCTGGTTGGGCATCATGAAGCTCGCTGAGGAGGCGGGCCTGGTCCGGGCTCTGGCCTGGCTGGTGCGCCCGCTGCTGCGTTTTCTGTTCCCCAGCGTGCCCAAAGACCACCCGGCCATGGGAGCTATCGTGATGAACCTCAGCGCCAATATTCTGGGACTGGGCAACGCCTCCACACCGATGGGCCTGATCGCCATGCGTGAGCTGCAAAGACTTAACCAGGACCGCGATACCGCTTCGGAGGCTATGTGCACTTTTCTGGCCTTAAACACTTCGTGCGTTACTCTGATCCCCACCACGATCATAGGTATCCGCCTGCTCTACGGTTCCGCGGACCCTACCGATATAGTGGGGCCGACCATTATGGCCACCGCTTTCAGCATGGTGTCGGCAATTATAGTGGACCGGGTGCTGCGCCTGATCTATGCTGGCAGGAGGTGAGCTTGTGTTTGAGATTATCGCCGAACTGTCACGCTGGGCGATCCCGGTTATTCTTCTGATAGTGCCTGTTATTGCCGTCCTGCGCGGTGTCAAGGTATACGAAACTTTTATTGACGGCGCGGAAGAAGGCTTTGCCACTGCTATTAAAACCATACCGTACCTGGTGGCGATGATGGTCGCCATAAGTATTTTCCGGTCTTCAGGGGCAATGGAAGTGCTGGTGGGCGCGATGTCTCCGGCTCTTAATTTCATCGGCCTGCCGGCGGAGGTGCTGCCCCACGCCATTATGCGCCCGCTTTCAGGCGGGGCGGCTCTGGGCATTGCTTCAGATATAATAAAAACATACGGCCCGGACAGCTTCCTGGGGCGCCTGGTATCCACCATGCAGGGCAGCTGTGACACCACCTTCTATGTGCTGACGCTGTATTTCGGATCGGTTGGCATAAAAAAGTACAGGTATTCAGTGCTTCTGGGGCTGGTGGCCGACTTCACCACACTTGCGGCTTCAGTGTTTATTGTCAGGACGCTCTTCTAGACCGGCAGAGGCCGTAATTGACAAGCCGTGCTTATTTTGTTAAATTTTAAGGACATTCGATGTGTCCTTTATTTTTTTGGAAGATGGGAGAACTTATGGAACGGCTGCAAAAGTTCATGGCCAGGTCGGGAGTGGCCTCGCGGCGCCGCTGCGAGGAAATGATCACTGCCGGCATGGTAAAAGTAAATGGCAGGGTGGTCAGCCAGCTTGGCGCCAAGGTTGATCCGGACAAAGACAGAATACAGCTTGGCAGTGAAACGCTTTTTCCGGCGCTGCAAAAACAATACATTCTTATGTATAAGCCACGCGGCTATATCACAACCATGAGTGATGAAAAAGGCCGGAAGAAAGTAACTGACATTTTAAAAGCAAAGACCGGGCGGGTCTACCCGGTTGGCAGGCTTGATTACGACAGTGAAGGGCTGCTGCTGCTCACCGACGATGGTGATTTGACCTACGCTTTAACCCACCCCGGGCGGCGTGTCCCCAAAACCTACCAGGTGCGGGTCGCCGGAGTGCCGGAACCGGAAAAACTGGAGCAAATGGCTGCCGGCCTGCCGCTTGAGGACGGCCAGACAGCCCCCGCCAAGGTGCGTCTCGCCGGACAGAGAGATGGCAACGCGCTGCTGGAAATAACCATTTACGAGGGGCGCAACCGGCAGGTGAAGCGGATGTGCGAGCACATCGGCAACCCGGTGCTCCGGTTAAAGCGGATAAGGTTCGGTGACCTCGCCCTGGAGGGGCTGCGGCCGGGGGAATACCGCCACCTCAGCGGGGAAGAAGTTAACAGGTTGAAAGAAAAAGCCGGCCTGGGGCAAAATAAGTAAAACACTGTCCATTATGTGCTTCAAATAACATAGAATGGCGCAACTGAGGCAGGAATTTACCAGGCAGGCTAGAATTATTCTAATGTAATGCAATTTATGGAAGCCCAATGACAGTGGGAGGGATTCTTTTGCCGAAGAGCCAGGGTGCTGATGGCACGGGAGATAGGGAAGGTGTATTACTTAAAGTACGCCTTGATTTTAAGGGTACGGGCAAGCCCGGCCGCTTTTTGTTCGGGGGCAAGCCCACGGACAGGGCAGCGGAAGAGGCGAGGGAACAGCAGGTCGCTGTTTTTCGCAATGTCCCCCTCCAGGGAATTCAGATTGTGGATATAGATGCCAGTGCTGACGTGTACACAGTTTATGATGATTTGACCAACAGTGACACGGCTTATGCCCCGTTGGTGCTTACCGTTAAATCCGACAGCCTGGAAAACGTGGTGCGCTTTATTGCCAGGGATGATTTCAGAAAAATTGAAATACTTGATCCCGCCTTTGTCACTTTGAATCACTCAGACCTTGAAAGGCTGCTTTTTAAAGTGTACGAGGAAATGAGAGAATTCAGGCAGAGGTTGGAAAAAAAATATAACTTTAAATAGGAGCCATGCAGCTTCTCCCCCCAAAAGTATATTTACCCGGTCAGGGTCATAGACTTTACTGGATAAGTACAGCCCGGGGGAGAAAAGATGAAGAGATCGATTAGCTGGCTCTGGATTGAAAAACTGGACAGATTCCTGATTGTGCTCGTATTTAGCGTGGCTGTTCTGGCCCTGGCCTCTCAGGCCTGGCTGGCTGGCAGCCATATCAAAGAAGCGGCCTGGCCGGCGTTTTCACGCGAGCCGGCACAGCCCGAAGGCATCAGCATAGCCGGGGATCCGCGCAATCCCGTTATTACCCTGAAGCTAAACAAGTACTCCGCTCTGCCGCTGGCCAGGCTGCTGGTAAACGGAGAGACGGCAGGCCGGTTCAATGACCGTTATGTCACGGTGTTCGTCCGGGAAGGCGACCTCCTGGAAATAGACGGTACCCGTTATGACCGGCCGTTTGAAGTTGAAGTATTGAATGTATCGCGCGGAGTTGTCTCGCCGGTACCCGGCGCCACAGTCAAAGTACAGGGAACTGTCAGCGCTGTTGGGAAGGTAAGCCTTTCAGAAATATAGAATGGGGTTGTTTGCTTTTAAGAAGCCGCTCCATTATAATATTTCCAGGAGGCACTAAATATAGGATCTCTGGCACTCCTGTACGGAGTGTATTTTAATTTTTGACAAAGGTGGTTGGAGCATGACCCTTTACGGCAGCCGTAAAGTTGCCAGTGTGGCGATAGAAATGGCGCTTACTGACAGCAGGGAGCAGGAAAAAGAATATAAGCAGCGCTTTGCTAAAGAAGGGATCAAGACAGCGGCTGTTGATTACGGCGGTGACTTTATTTCATCGGTTAACAAGATTATTGAGCGGGCTGTGGTGGCTTCCAAGCGGGAGGGCGTGATCAAGGAAGTGCACGCCGACGAAGGAGCGGTGGCGGGCGCTACCAGGGAGGCCCTGTCACAGGTGATGCCAAAGGCGATAGGTTTTAATGTCGGCGGTAAAATCGGCATCGCCAGGAAAGACGACCATATCAGTGTGGCTATATTTTTTGGGGTGGGTTTGCTTCACCTGGATGAGGTCGCTATAGGTTTGGGCCACAGAGCGGTTCACTCTTGAGGAGGACGGCAGCATGGGGTGTAAGGTCTTTAGGGGAATACGCGGAGCTATCACTGTAGAGCGGAATGAAGCGGCTGAAATAGCCGCCGCCACCAGGGAGTTAATCGAGACTATAATAAAAGAAAACAGCCTTGATCCTGAAGATATCGCCAGCGCAATATTCACAGTCACTTCAGACCTGGATGCCGGATTTCCGGCAACCGCTGTGCGGGAGATGGGGTGGCGGTATATCCCGCTGTTGTGCGCCAACGAGATCAATGTACCGGGCAGCCTCGGCAGGTGCATCAGGGTGCTGATCCATGTGAACACTGAAAAGTCACAGAAAGAGATTAAGCACGTATATCTTAAGGGCGCTGTTGTTCTGCGTGAAGACTTAAGTTTGTAACGTCCCTTTGTAATTATATTAGACACCCATGCCGCTAAAGGCGTCAGCGGCAGGATAAGAATTGGTTGGATTTAAATTGTAGGTTCGATTTCAATCGAACATCTGAACATATGAAGATAGCGGGCAAAGGTTGTCACCAACCCGATTGTCCCGCTACTTTTTTTGTCTAAAAAAAGGGATTAACGTAAGTATTATAGAAATAGGCACAAAAAGGATTTGCAGGGAAGGGGACATATCTTCAGAGTAATATAAGGTGCTGGGGCACCGCTATGTCCCCCGGTTCTAAACATATTAGAGAAGATATCCCCCCTATATTAAGGGTGAATTTTGTGGAGTTTTTAAATTGGCTGCAAAATACCGATCAGGGGATATTTTTATTTGTCCTCTCTTTTGCTAACGCCATTATTCTGCCGGTAGGACCGGAAGTGGCTTTTGTCCCCATACTAATGGTCAGCCATGAAAAGTTTGTGCCTTACGCCATGTATTGTGTTGTTGGGAATGTACTTGGGCTGATGCTCATCTATACCGTGTCGTATTACTGGAGCCAGACTTTTATGGATAAATACGTCTCTCCGGCCAAGATCGAAAAGGGCGTGGCTGTGTTCACCAAATACGGTTCATCTGCCCTTGTCATAGCGTCGATGTTTCCTTTTTTCCCTTTCCGCATTCTGGTGATCATTTCCGGTTGTCTGAAACAAAGGCCGCTCACGGTTTTTTCCTTCCTGTTAATAGGCAAAACCCTGAGGTTTTTCGGTTATGGTTTTTTAATCGCCAAGATGGGCGAGTCGGTGATCAAGTATTTGAAATGATTAACACAATAGTGTACTACATAATAGCCACAGGCAAGCGGATCATTATGACGCTGGCCTGTGGCTTCTTTTTTCCATTCTCCTTGAGTAGCGTAAGCCGCTCGTAATGTCAGAAGCCTGTAATATTTTTCAATGTTATGCAGGAAATTTGTCACAAAAGGCAAAAGTATACAACTCAGTTGTCATTATCCATTGCCTTGAGGTAATGGCCGCCACGCCTATGGGGTTTTGCAGAATGGCTTAGAAGTTTCCTTTGTTGTTTTGTTAATATAAGTGACTCATGTCTATATTGCGAAGGTGAAATTAAAATAAAAAACGAGGTATGATAAGGGAAAATGCTCGTTATGCTCTTATTTTACCTATCGTGATATTATAAAAATAAGGAGAATCAATGAATATAACACTACCAAATAAAATTAACACGCAAGCTCCTATAATAGATTCAAAAAGTATTGTTGTAATTGGAGCAAATGGGGCTGGAAAAACTCGATTTGGGAGAGACATTGAGAAGAGATATGATAATGCAACTCATAGAATTGCTGCTCAGAAATCCTTATCGATGCCTAAAAAAGTCAGGCCAACCACAAAAGAGAGTGCCGAAAGGGACTTTTTGTATGGCTATTCAGAGGGAGGAATCGAGCATAAAATTCGTCAGCGTTGGGGTAATAATCCAGACACCTTTCTTCTAAATGACTATGAAAAACTAATGGTTTTACTTCACACTGAAGAGTACGAAGAAGCAATTAAATTTAAAGATTCCTATATACCTGGTCAAGGAGATGAAAAACCAGTTACCAAGCTTGATAGAGTGCAAAGAATTTGGGAGGATGTATTACCTCATAGAAAAATATTAAAGAAAGCGGGCACCATTGAAACATATCCAAAAGGAAGTCCAGAAAGTAATTATAATGCTTCTGAAATGAGTGATGGAGAAAGAGTTGTATTCTATCTTATTGGTGAGGTCGTTTCTGTTCCACAAAATTCGATAATTGTTATTGATGAACCAGAAATGCACATTCATAAATCAATAACTAAAAAATTATGGGATGAGATTGAATGCGAAAGGCCCGATTGCACATTTATATATCTAACCCACGACATCGATTTTGCAACATCTCGTCAAGATTCAGCTAAAATTTGGGTTAAAAGTTTCAATCGGACACATTGGGATTATGAATTATTGGATGATAATGTTGAATTACCTGAACAATTATATCTTGAAATATTAGGAAGTAGAAAGCCTGTTTTGTTTATAGAAGGTGATAATGATTTAAGTATTGACTATAAATTACTACCGCTAATTTTTATTGAATATACTATTAAGCCTCTTGGTAGTTGTCATAAGGTTTTTGAAACCACCAAATCCTTTAATGAACAAAAAGGATTTCATAATATTGAATCTTTCGGATTAATAGATAGAGATAGGAGAACTGATGAAGAAATTGCCAACATTAAAAATCCAAATATTTGGATAGCAGGTGTAGCAGAAATAGAGAATTATTTATTAATTGAAGAAGTTGTACGCGCTGTTTCAATTAGTATGATGAAAAATCCTGATGAAGTATTTAGAGCTGTAAAATCTAATATTATTAAGTTTTTTAGTTCACAAATTTCAAACCAGGCATTAGAACATACTATATCGAGAATTGAAAGGATTTTCAAAAATGCTACTGATAATTCAGCTGTAAAACAATTTGATGAATTGGAGAAAAACTTAAATTACTTTTGGAGTGAACAAAACTTTAAAAAAATCTATTCTGATATAGTTGACTTGTTCACTAAACTTGTTGAAGCTGAGAATTACGAAGACATTCTGAAAGTATTTAATAATAAAGGATTGTTAGCAAATTCAGGGGTTGTCGGACTTTGTGATTTAAATACTAAAAATGATGCATATTTAAACTACGTCATTGGACTTTTAAAACAAAAAAATCAATATTCAGAAGAAATTAAAATAGCAATAATTAGTAAAATAGAAAAACTAAACTAAAGGTATTGGAGAAATATTACAAGGGCATTTGTTTTTGTCATTCATCTAGGGAAGTGTAAGTCAATATGCTTAGATAAAAATATGTGTATTAAACTTCATATTGTCAATATTATTGTGCGCATTATTCATATTTTAAACGCAAATAATTATATTCTTAACTATCGCCACCCGTTAGTGAAAAAAGATTTATAACGTTGGCGTGGATTGAATTATTGTCATTATTTTCTATTGACATGGAGGAAATATAGCGAAAAAGGTAGAAGTATGCAACTCAGTAATCATTATCCACCAATGCATAGGTGTTTGAATTCCCGAGTATTTGCAAAATCATGACTACCATCACACATTATATAATATTGTTGCAACTCAGAAAATACAAGGCTTATGGTATTCTTGACAGCGCGAGGTTGGCAATAAATTAACTTATATTATTTAGGGTAATATTTCGTAAAATTAGGAGATTTAGTGGGCGTTACTGGTCTACTCAATATTATGGGGTATTAGCGACATTGAGGCATAGTATCAATGGTAATAATTCAACGTCACGAATCCTCGAAACATTATGCAAAAATTAAAGGAAGGCTTTATATATGAATGAAAAATATAGAGTAAAAAGTCTCAATGAGTTTATTGAAGTTATATCTTATCTTTCAGATAGCATGAGTGGAGATCTGGGGTTTTGGAATAGGCCTTGGTTTAGAGGTGTAAGTGGTGGAATGAGACATAAATTACTACCTTCAATTCTGAGAACAAAGCATA
>CAZIYV010000101.1:0-12503 GCA_964543575.1 uncultured Pelotomaculum sp. | reverse complement strand
TGGAACGAAGTCATCGGCCCCTCCATGGGACACTGGCTCTCGGGTTCAAGGCGCTGGGCGCCCGTGCTAGCTCGCGCGGGCCATGCGCACGACTTCGTTCCCCAAGGACCAGATCAAGGTGCTGTTGCTCGAGGGAGTCCACAAGAGCGCCATCGAGCTCTTCGAGGCCGAGGGGTTCCAGGTCGAGGCGCTCAAGCACGCGCTCGAGGGCGAGGAGCTCGCGGCGCACGTCGCCGACGTGCACGTGCTCGGCATCCGCAGCAAGACCCAGGTGCAGGGCCCGGCGCTCGAGGCCGCGCGCCGCCTGCTCACGCTCGGGTGCTTCTGCATCGGCACCAACCAGGTCGACCTCAAGTCGGCGAACGCGCACGGCGTCCCGGTGTTCAACGCGCCGTTCTCCAACACGCGCTCGGTCGCCGAGATGATCCTCGCGGAGATCGTGATGCTGGCCCGCAAGCTCGGCGACTGCTCGCGCGATCTGCACCAGGGCGTCTGGCCTGGACTCAAAGCTCACGCCAATTACACCAATGGGGCAGGTGGTTTTATACAGTTCCAAACCCTTGTCAAGCTCTGTTGCAAGCAGTGTCTTGCCGACAGGTTCCTCCAGGTCGATCAGGCTGTTGATCCCGTCCACCACATCGGTTATCTTGGCCTCATCAAACTTCAGTCTTTTCAAAAGAGGCTCCGCCAGTTTTTCTCTCTCGCTCCTGGTTAAATCATCCCGGTTGGCCTTAATTATCTCTTCCTGGCGTTCAATCAAAGATATGGCTATTTGGTTTAAGGCTCTGTTTTTCTGTTCCGCACTCATGGCTGCCAGCTCAATAGAGGCGTCCTTTACCTGGCGGGCAAACTCATTGATACCCAATAAACTTCTCCACCCTTCAGTGATTTTAGCAGTCGCAATTAAATGATCAGCCGGCAACCTGGCTCCGGCTGGTTTAAATAATTTCTGGTAAATGCGTTTATATTATTCTAAGCTTCTAATGGTTAAATTTCAACACATTTAAGGTGTTAAGTTATTGGATAATCTTAAACCGTCTTGGATAAGGATGTTTTATACAGGGTATATTCGTTTAAAGAACTATTTGAATTTGTTGGGACATGACAGGAGAGATGGGTCATGCTTTATCTCATTAATTCGATAATATGTTTAATATGGGCTGCCCTGCTTATCCGCAAAGGAAAAATTTCGTGGCATGGATTAATCGGAGCATCGCTGGAGGCAGACATTTATTTTTACCTTTGGGCTTATCATGCTGGAACTGGTATACCTAAAATTTAATTATTTGCATTATTTACATTGGAATATCTGGTTATCAACCATCTTTTATATAATCGGCATCCGTATATATGCCCATTTTGCGCCTCGTTTCGTAAGCTATGACCCTCCAGTGCCCTATTGGATATATTTAATGAGTTTGAAATATGCGGCAACCGCTTGGATTGGTGCTGTTTTTGGAGGAGCACTGGTTAGCCTGTACCAATTTCAACCCGACATATTTCATAGTAAACCTGCGGATGACCGGTTTGTTGACCTTGGCGTCAGTTTTCTTTTCGCTATTATTACAGCAATTATTATTCCAAAAACCCCACGTCGATATAAAATACTTGTTTTTGCCACTCTGGCTACACTCGCAACAGTTGGAGCTTTATTCATGTATTCAAGAGGGTGGCTAATATACCATAAATGGAACCATCTCTTAACTGTACTTCGCTACTTTGCACCTTATACCTTGATCATGATATACGACCGCTGGGAAGCCACTTATTAAACTTTTGATTTTTTTAAAATATAGCAACTTCCTTTTATATACACGAATGCTAATAATTTAGCTATTCAAATGGCAGGTGAAATTCAATCGAATGTATAAAAATTTAATAAATTCAACCTATACTTTATTAAAATATAGCAATCTTCACCAATCAATGAAAAACTTACTGTATCAAACATTTATCGCAACTAATGAACTAATTGAATTATATATACGTCTAAACATACAACTGGCTAAATATCTTATGGAGGTGGGTAACCATGAAAAAAACTAGTTTACTCATTTTAATTATTCTGCTGTCTGGATTGGCAATTTCCACAGGATGGGCAGAGACGGTCTCTTTAGCAGGCCCTTCGAACCTGGAGGCCACAGCTGTTTCTTACTCCGGGATAGAATTGACCTGGGAGGACAATTCAGACAATGAGACGGGGTTTAAGATTGAGAGAAGGACCTCGGGCGGCAGTTACAAGCAGATTGCCACTGTTGACGAAAATACTACAAGCTATACCAACACGGGGCTTGCCGGCAACATTAAATACTACTACAGAGTGAGGGCTTATGGTACTGAGGGGAATTCACTATACTCCAACGAAGTCAGCGCGACAACGATGGATATTCCTGCCGCATCACCGTCGGACCTGGAGGCTGCCACTATTTCCACCTCCAGGATCAAATTAACCTGGGAGGACAATTCCAGCAACGAGACTGGTTTTAAGATCGAGAGAAAGAAATCGGGCGGTACTTACACGCAGATTGAAGCTGTTGACGAGGACACTACCAGCTTCACCGATACAGGACTTGCCAACAATACGAATTACTACTACAGGGTGAGAGCATACAACGATGCCGGTGATTCATTGTATTCCAACGAGGCCGTCGCTACGACCGGGTTAGTCCCTGACGAGCCATCGGACTTGACCGCTACAGTTGTTTCTAACTCCAGGATTGAATTGACCTGGCAGGATAACTCTTCAAACGAGACAGGCTTCAAAATCGAAAGAAAGAAGTCTGGCGGCAGCTACACCCGGATTGCTACAGTAGGCGAGGACATTACCAACATTATCAACACGGGGCTTGCCGGCAACACTAAATACTACTATAGAATCAGCGCTTACAACACTGCGGGAGATTCGGCTTATTCCAACGAGGTCAGCGCCACCACCGGGTCTGTCCCTGAAACGCCTTCGGACCTGACCGCCACAGTTGTCTCCAACTCCAGGGTTGATTTAACCTGGGAGGACAACTCATCTGATGAGACAGGATTCAAGATCGAAAGAAAGAAGTCCGGCGGCAGCTACACCCGGATAGACACTGTTGATGAGGACACCACCAGCTTTACCGATACAGGGCTTGCCAGCAACACCAAGTACTATTACAGGATCAGCGCGTACAACAGCACGGGGGACTCGCCGTATTCCAGCGAGACCGGCGTAACCACCAGCCGGCCGGGAACCATAATCAGCCTGATGATTGGTAAAACCTCATATTATGTAAATAATCAGCTCCAAACAATGGATACAGCGCCTATCATATATGCCGACAGGACGCTCCTGCCGATCAGGTATATCGCCGAGGCTATTGGAGCAGACGTAGACTGGAGCAACTCTGATCGTAAGGTTACCATAACTTTAAAGGGAACGGAAATCGAACTCTGGATTGGCAATAATTACGCCAGAGTGGATGGTCAATACAAGCTTATTGATTCCAGCAATCCCCAGGTAACGCCGATCATAGCAGAACCGGGCAGAACCATGCTGCCACTCAGGTTCATTGCTGAAAACCTGGGTTCAAAGGTGGACTGGGATGCCGGTCAAAAAGAGGTAACTGTTACCTATCCCGCTCCATAATGTTTACCGGGTCGAATAAATAATTACACTAAAGGACGGTAATCGACAACCAGGTCGATTACCGTCTTTTAGTTTACTGCATGGCAACCTTACACCAAATAACTTATGTCGCCAGTGTAATGCTAAATGAAGAAAAACCCAAAATTTAAATTTTCGATTTTTATTGTTAATATGGATATATCCTTGTAAAATTGAAGCTGAAGTTTTATATTTTTACATTATGATGTGGGATTAATTTGACGAGGTGAAAAAAGTGAAAAGAGCCATGATTTATGTGTTTGAAACACGTCCACAGTTTATTATCCTGTCTGTAGCGTGCGTGCTGGTCGGCGCAGGCGCGGCATACTGGAAGGCGGGCGGCATTAACCCTTATTATCTGGTTATCGCTATGATCGGAGCGATTTCAGCACATGCTTCAGTTAACATACTGAATGATTATTGTGATTATAAGAGTGGGCTTGATGAGATGACTTCACAAACTCCTTTCAGCGGCGGCAGCGGTATTTTGCCCGGCAAGAAGATGTCCCCCAGGGCAGCCCTTTATTATGGCCTGGCAACCCTGAGCATAGCGATTATACTGGGTTTTTATCTGGTGTTCGCGCGGGGTTGGCAGATACTTTTGGTTGGAGTTCCCGGTATATTACTGATAGTTTTATACACCCAGTATATAACCCGTTCCCCCTTACTGTGCCTGCTGGCGCCCGGGTTGGGATTTGGACCTTGCATGGTTCTGGGCACTTATTTCGCGCTGCAGGGGTTTTACGATATCACTTCCGTAGCCGTTTCTCTGATTCCACTCTTTTTTGTAAGCAATCTTTTGCTGCTTAATCAATTCCCGGATATCGAAGCTGACCGGGCCGCGGGGCGCCGGCACCTGCTGACCCTGGTAGCCACGAGGGAAAATACCTACATTTATTCAATATTGAACTTTGCTGCCTTTCTGGTTCTGATTATCAGTGTCTATCTAAAATTATTGCCGTTATTAACCCTTGTGGCCTTGCTATGTCTTCCACTTGCCCTGAATACCATTCTGGGTGTTATGAAAAACCATGCGGACATTAAATCTTTAATACCCTACCTGGGAAAGAATGTTATCCTTATTCTTTCATCACTTTTTCTAGTGGCTATAGGGTTGTTTGTCTCATAAAAAATCCACTATCGGCAACTACCGCAGCGAGGCATAACCGGTATGAATTCGACGAGTCACAGGGCCGGGATTGCCATCCCCGACAATATTCCCGTCCACATTTACTACAGGCACTATTTCAGCCACGGTACCGGTGATGAACACCTCTTCCGCCTGCATCAGCTCTGAGATATTAAAAGGCTTGACCCTGACTTCCAACCCCAGGGAAGCTGCCACTTCAAGGACATATTGGCGAATAACGCCCGCCAGGATCCGGTAGTCCGCCGGGTGAGTCATTAAAACACCACTTTTGACAATAAAAATATTACTGGAAGCACACTCAGTCACTGTCCCGTCCGGCAGTATAAAAACAGCCTCAGCCGCCCCGGCCTGCTGGGCCTTGTGCTTGGCCAGCACGCTGGCCTGCAGTGAAATGGATTTCACATGGCACATCTGCCACCGGAACTCCGGCACCGTTATAACCTTAACCCCTTCACTGTACACTTCGGGAGGTATACCGGGGATATGCCGGACGGTAATCAACAGGTTGGGACGCAGGCCGGCTTCAGGCAGGTGGTTTCTGGGCGCGGTGCCGCGGGTCACCTGGATGTAGATCATAGCTTCTTTGATCCCGCTTTGGTTGAGTACATCTGCCGTAGTATCCTCCAACTCCGTAAGCTCCCAGGGCAGGGGCATCTGTACAGCATCCGCGCTTGCCGCCAGGCGCTTAAAATGTTCTGCCTGAGCAAACATCACCCCGTTATAAGCCCTGATAACTTCGTATACACCGTCGCCAAAGGTATAGCCGCGATCATTCACTGGAACCACAGCATCCTCAAGAGGACCCATCCAGCCGTTCAAATATGCTAATTCCATTAATAATCATCCCTTTTTATTATCGACATATTGTTTGTTGACCTCTATAGATTCTAATATTTTCTTGTTTTCCCTTCTAATTATTATACACGCAACCTATCACGCTCCATAACATCACAATTGCTTTTACAATTAAAAACCCCGTCTTGTGCTTGTACTGATAGGAAATCAATTATATTATTTAGCGTTTCACCGGGATACGATTTTGAAAAAGCCACTCACCATCTAATTTATGTTTATAAGGGAAAATTGGAGGATATTAAAGATATATTCTCGAATAATAAAAAATCCGGGTTATTTGAGCCATTATCAGCATAAGTCTTTGCCGTTGAATGTCAGAAAGGGAATATGTACCTAAGAGATGTTATGTCATTCACTAAGGAGTCAGGTGTATGAATCAAATTTCAAAACTTGATTACCCATTCGATATTTCCATTAAGATGCTTTATTTGGCCGGCAAGCTGCTGCAAGAGCACGGCAATTTTGAAAGGGTTCCAGGTTGGCTTGTTGAGACTCTGGAGGTTAGCGGCTCTGCCTTGGGCGTTATTTTGGAGAAACAGTGTATAGTTCATTTTGCCCGGGTTGACCAAAACAGCGAAGCCGATTCTATGGAGGTCGCGGTGGAGGGCCTCTGGTGTTCTCGCCAAAATTCATTTGACAACAGGAATGACCCTTGCCATATATTAGATTGTCCGGTGCGGCAAAGGGTGATCAACAGGTGCGGCCAACCTGATCTGGAGGTAACCTGTTTCCCCATGGCCGGCAAGAAAGGCTTTTTAATGGTCTGCGGTGAGGCTCTGCTGCTGAATTCTTTCCCCATGACAGAAATACTTAAAGCGATAACCCATGTCATCGCCAGCAGTTTGGACACTGTTAATAGAAACCTAAAAGCTGCCTCATATTTTCTTCCCTCCGAAAACACGGCTCAAATGTGGTCAGAAATGCTGGCAGGGTTGTCCCATGATTTAAGAACGCCTCTATCCTGTATTAAAGGCTACATCACAACCTTAATGCGGGAAGACGTAACCTGGGATCCGGCTACTGAAAAAGAGTTCATGAACATCATAGTTGAGGAAACAGATCACATCGAAAGTTTAATCAATAACTTGTTAGATTCCTCAACTTTTAGTTGGAAAGGTGAAATGGAACTAAAAAAAGAACCCATTTCACTGCCCCAAATTGTAAATAAAGTACTCAGGGACCAGTCCTACCGTGTTAAAAATCATCAGTTTACCGTCTTGTTTCCGGAAGAATTCCCGCTTGTCGAAGCAGACCCGGGCCGGATTGAGCAGGTGCTTCGCAACCTAGTGGACAACTCGGTCAAATATTCCAGGGAAGACACTAAAATCGTAATTAAAGGGATGGTCGCTCCTGGAGAAGTGGTTGTTTCGGTAACCGATCAGGGCATAGGTATTAATAGCGAGCATTTAAAATGGCTGTTTGAAAAATTTTTCCGGGTGACTGACGGCATCCAGGAAAATAAAAAAGGAATCGGGCTGGGATTGCCTTTGTCCCGTCAAATATTAATCAGCCACGGTGGCAGGATCTGGGCTAAAAGCGAGGTTAACCAGGGAACCACGCTTTACTTCACGCTGCCTTTGGTCCAACAAACAGCTCAGCCACAGGGTAACCAGGGGGCTCGAGATGAAGCGTAAAACGATCTTAATAGTTGATGACGAACCCCGCCTGGTGCGATTAGTTAAAGTTAACCTGTTGGCCAGTGGGTACTCGGTGGCAACAGCCGCAGATGGGAAAACCGCCATTGAGTTGCTGGAAGCTGCCAGCTATGATTTACTAATTTTAGATATTATGCTGCCCGGTCCTTTCAATGGGTTTGAGGCCTGCAAAAGAATCCGCGAATTCTCCGATATCCCGATCATCATGCTTACGGGCAGGGCTCGCGAACAGGACCGGATCCGTGGTTTTGACGCGGGGGCCGATGATTATATAACCAAGCCATTTAGCGTTGAGGAATTGCTGCTTCGTGTCAAAGCGATTCTCAGAAGAGCTCACCCATCAGAGGAATTTCCAAAGGGCTCTACCTATAAATTTGGCGATTTAGTGATCAACTTCGCCCAAAGACGAGTCTTTGTCAGGAATAGGGAAGTGCGGCTCACCGCTACTGAATACCAGATCTTGTACCACTTGGGCTGTCATGCGGGAAAGATAATTACACACGAGGATTTGTTGTCCTGGGTATGGGGAACTGAATACCGTAACGAACTGCACTACCTGAGAAACTATATCAGCAGCCTGCGCAAAAAAATTGAGGATGATCCTGGCGACCCAAAATACATCCTTGGTAAACACGGTATTGGCTACCAACTGGCATTAGAACAATAGAAAAGTTCATAAAAAATCTTTAGCTGACTCTGCCTGGCCAGGCAGAGTCTTTTTATGATTTTTTATGAATTTTTTATGTTTATGATCCTCTCTATTATGATTTTTTTATGGTGGATCAATTAGATTTAGACTTGTCTATAACAAATATTCAGTATGTTTGGGAGGTTACTAATGCTTACCCATGAAGACGTCCTGGAAAAAGCTAGAGAGGAGCGAGTAAAATTCCTCCGCTTACAGTTTACCGACACTTTCGGCGCGTTGAAAAATATCGCTGTAACGTCGGAGGATATGGAACAGGCAATGACCGGCAGGGTTGCCTTCGACAGCGCTGTGGTTGATGGAGTGGTCAGCAGCCAGGAACAGGACATTATCCTTCTGCCTGACCCGTCCACCTTCTTAGTGCTTCCCTGGCGCCCCCGTGAGGAAGCTGTTGCTCGCTTCATTTGTGATGTGGCGAATCCGGACGGGACTCCCTACCCCGGATGCTCGCGCAGCGTTTTGAAACAGGTACTGAATGAAGCCGCCCGCATGGGATTTGAAATATGGGTGGGCACAGAGGTGGAATTTTATCTTTTTTATACCGACGACAACGGCAACCCAACCACCAATACCCATGACCGTGCCGGATATTGCGACTTGACCCCGGTTGACCTTGGTGAAAATGCCCGGCGGGACATGGTGCTGACCCTGGAAGAAATGGGGACTGACATCGGCTTCAGCCATCATGAAAAAGGGCCGGGCCAGCACGGCATCATATTGAAACCGGATAACGCCCTGGCTATTGCAGACAAGCTGGTCACCTTCAAGTTCATAGTGCGCACCATTGCCCAGCGACACGGACTGCACGCTTCCTTAATGCCTAAACCGCTGAACGGCAGGCCGGGGTCGGCCTTGCACCTGCACCTGTCCCTCCATCACAAGGAGTCCGGACTTTTTAATGATGAGGAGCAGCCAGTGCAGCTTGACCAGGAGGTAGGGCACTTTATAGCAGGAGTCCTGGCCCACGCCCGGGCTAATACCGCCATTACCAATCCACTGATTAACTCTTATAAGCGGTTGGTCCCCAACAGCCTGACCATGCCAGTGTATGTCGCCTGGTCGGAAGACAGCCGCAATTCAGTGGTCCGGGTTGTTAATCACCGTGGGCAGGAACCGCGGGTAGAAGTGCGCAACCCCGATCCGGCATGCAACCCGTACCTTGCTCTGGCCGTAATCTTGAAAGCGGGATTAGAGGGAATCCGGCAGAAACTACCACAACCACCTGCACTGACTGAAAATATTTTTCAGATGAACGACAACCAGCGCCAAAGCGCACGGGTGACCTGCCTCCCCCACACCCTGGGGGAAGCCCTGCGGGAACTGGCCTCCGATCAGTTGGCCAGGGCTACACTGGGTGAGTATATCTACCGGCGGTTCGCCAGAGTCAAGGGCGAAGAGTGGGAACGTTTCCAGGCATTTGTACACCCCTGGGAACTGCAAGAGTATCTTTCCCGCTTCTAGCAGCTGATTCCACAATAATGAGAGGTGATCAGTACACAAAACTGAGCACTGCAAAAAAGTTAAAGAACAATAAAAAGGGGGTTTTATTATTGGGGCAGTCACATAAGGTTATTGATGAGATTATGGCACAGGTGAAAAAAAGGGACCCAAACCAACCGGAATTTCACCAGGCGGTTTTAGAAGTACTGGAATCTTTGCAGCCTGTAATTGAAAAACATCCTGAATTTGTAGAAGCTGGTCTGTTGAACCGAATCGTAGAACCAGAGCGGCAAGTCATGTTCCGGGTACCGTGGTTTGACGACCAGGGGCGGGCACAGATGAACCGCGGCTACAGGGTTCACTTCAACAGCGCCATTGGTCCTTACAAGGGAGGCCTGCGCTTTCATCCTTCTGTAAACCTGGGCATCATTAAGTTTCTCGGCTTTGAACAAACATTTAAAAACTCCCTTACCAGCCTTCCCATTGGAGGCAGCAAGGGCGGGAGCGATTTTGATCCAAAAGGAAAATCAGACAGTGAGGTCATGCGTTTTTGCCAGAGTTTCATGACCGAGCTTGTCCGCTACGTCGGAGCGGATGTGGATGTGCCGGCAGGTGATATAGGAGTTGGCGGACGGGAAGTTGGGTTTTTGTACGGCCAATATAAAAGAATCACCATGCTGTACCATGGAGTTCTCACAGGTAAGGGCCTGACCTACGGCGGAAGCCTGGCCAGGACTGAAGCTACCGGTTACGGGCTGCTGTATTTTCTTGAGGAAATGCTTAAAGATAATGGGAAATCAATTGCCGGTAAGACGGTGGTTATCTCGGGTTCCGGCAATGTAGCCATCTATGCGGTAGAAAAAGCCCAGCAGATGGGCGCCAAGGTAGTAGCCATGAGCGATTCCAACGGCTACATATTCGACCCGGAAGGGATCAAGCTGGATACCGTTAAGCGGATAAAAGAGATTGAGAGAAAGAGAATCAAAGCTTATGTTGAAGCTCATCCTTCAGCCCAGTATTACGAAGGGTCAAAGGGGATCTGGACAATCAAGTGTGACATCGCCCTGCCCTGCGCCACACAAAACGAGATTGACGGGGAATCAGCCAAAATACTGGTCACCAACGGAGTTTGGGCGGTAGCGGAAGGCGCCAATATGCCGTCAACACCGGAAGCTATAAAAACGTTCCAGGATAACGGAGTCATGTTTGGACCGGCCAAGGCTTCCAACGCCGGCGGAGTGGCCACCTCGGCCCTGGAAATGTCACAGAACAGCATGAGGCTTTCCTGGACCTTTGAAGAAGTGGACGCCAAACTAAAAGGTATTATGGTTAACATTTACCGTCAGATCAGCCAGGCAGCCAAGGAATACGGCTGCGAGGGTGACCTGGCGGCGGGAGCTAACATCGCCGGATTCCTCAAGGTGGCCGATGCCATGATGGCCCAGGGATTAGTTTAGTTTTAAGCAAGGCAAAAAAACCATAAGGAAGTTTAGGGAGGTTTTTTTACATGGATCAATGCCCGCTGTCTTATGTTGACTCCAGTTCAGAATGCGCCCAATTTGAGAACTGCAACCCGAGTAAGTGCCTTCAGAAACTTAACGCTCTTGAAAATGAATTGCATGAAGTGAAAATGATTCTGCAACAACTAGTTGATAAAGTAAAATATTTTTACGGTATCTGACACAATAAAGAGAGACAGGGGTGAGACAGGGGGACGGTTCTCCTGTCTCATTTCTTTTTTCGCAAGTAATTAACTTCAGCCGTTGTTCCTGACCACACCCCCCCACAATGCCGAGGGTTTGGGCATAGTCCAGTTATAATCGATTGTTTTCTCTCACGGACCGCAGCTCGCTTCCTGTAATTTTCCAGTACTCAACATTGACATCTTTTGGTTATTAAATGTTTTTATATCGAATTATCAGGATTGCTGTCATCAGGAGTATCTTTTAGTCGACTTTTGTCTATTTATGATTTATATTCAAATAAAGAAAATTTTATCCATATTAACAAAGGAATTATCAGGTAACGTGTTGTAATAGAACTAATTACATCATATTTCCCAGAAAGGGGGTAATCATTTGGAGAAAGCACCTACAGGAATAAATGGTTTTGATGATTTGTTGCTCGGTGGCATTGTTCGTGGGAACTCGGTCCTGATTGAAGGTATTCCTGGCGCGGGTAAAACCACTCTGGGGATTGAGTTTATCTACCGGGGCATTACCGAGTTCGGTGAGCCTGGATTGATAGTAACCTGCGAAGAACTACCCGAGTCCATATATCGTGACGCTCTTAACTTTGGCTGGGATCTCCGGGCCCTGGAAGAGGCAAATAAACTGCGCATCCTGTGCACTTCTCCCGAAGTGCTGGCGGATACGGAGGTAAACCTTGTCGAGGAGGCTGCTTGCGAGGTCGGTGCCAGAAGAATTCTGGTGGACAGCATCAGCCATTTTCGAAATATACTTAATGACCACCTTTCCATGCGCAGGGTGATATATAGTTTTTGCAACGGCTTGCGCCGTCTGGGACTGACCTCCTTTTTAGTTAAAGAGCGGGAAAACGAGGGCAGCCGGGAATACGCCTTTGAGGAATACGTGGTAGATGCCATCATCCGCCTTGAAAACAAGGACAGGCCGGGACTGCGCCGCCACCGCGTGCTGGAAATATGTAAAACAAGGGGACAAGAGCATATTCCGGGTAAACATACCTTTCGCATAACCAACAATGGCATCAAGGTCCTTTCCCTGATAGGTGGCTTCGATGTTTATGGTGAAGCCCATCAAGAAAGCGATCTGATTTGTTCAGGTGTTCCCGGACTGGATGATTTATTACAGGGCGGACTGCCCCGTGGTGTCAGCGTGGCTGTCGCCGGTGGCTCCGGAACCGGCAAAACAGTATTAGGCCTGCAGTTCCTGGCCAAGGGCGCTATGGATTACGGGGAGAAAGGCGTTTTCCTGTCGATGGAGGAAACTCCGTCACAATTAATGACCAACTCCCTGCGTTTCAGCTGGGATCTTTACTCTCTTCAGGAACAAGACCTGGTTAAGGTTCTGTATAAACCCC
>CAZIYV010000100.1:4533-12608 GCA_964543575.1 uncultured Pelotomaculum sp. | reverse complement strand
CCCTGGTCCGAAGGGCGCTTTGTGCCGGCCGAGGAAATAATGGACAAGCTGAACAGGAAAGTCGGCCAATTACTGCCTGCCACGATGTCTTCCGGCGGAGGACCGGCTAAATACTACCGCTTTAAAGACGCAGCGGGAACGGTTGGCTTTATCACCTCCATGAGCGAACATTTCTGCGAAAAATGCAACCGCCTGCGCCTGACCGCGAGCGGCGGACTCAGGCCGTGCCTTTACGACGAGCGGGAAGTGGATTTGAAGACCCCGCTGCGTGAGGGAGTGGGTACCAGGGAAATAGCCGAATTAATTTTGGACGCGGTTTATATGAAACCGGACCGGCACCATATGCTGGAAGGTTGGAGGGACAAGCATAGGAGCATGTCTCAAATTGGTGGATAAGTATTCACAGGTTCTGCTGGATTAACAGGATTAAAAGTAACTTTCACGGTTATTAAGTATAAAACAGTTAAAAATAAGATTGATTAAGTTTAGTAAATAAATTTTAAGATAAATCTTGTCTATGGAATAACAAAGGAGATGGCCTGCATGGGTATAATAAAGGCTGTATGTACCAGCCCGGAAAAAGGGATGCGTAAGAAAAACACAGGAGAAGGAATACTGATTAAGGAGCAAGGTCTGCAGGATGATGCCCACGCGGGTCCCTGGCACCGCCAGGTCAGCCTTTTGGCGCTTGAGAGCATCGAAAAGATGCGGGCGAAGGGTTTGGATGTCGGCCCCGGGGACTTTGCTGAGAACCTCACCACGGAAGGGATAAACCTTGTTGATCTGCCTCTGGGCACACGTCTGAAGATCGGCGGCCTGGCGGTTGGCGAAGTCACCCAGATTGGCAAGGAATGCCATAACCGCTGCGCTATCTTCTATCAGGCCGGTGATTGCGTTATGCCCAGGGAGGGAATTTTCATCAAAGTACTGGAAGGCGGTCAGGTTAAAACCGGCGATACCATAGAAGTTATGGAGGTCCCTCAGTGAAAAGTCCAGTCCCTGTTGTTGGTTTGGTGGGCTATTCCGGCTCCGGCAAAACCACTTTTTTAGAAAAGCTGATCGCTGTGCTAAAGGGTCGAGGCTACTTGATTGGTGTGATCAAACATACTCACCATCTGGTGGATCTTGAGCAAAGAGGAAAGGATACCTGGCGGCATGCGCGGGCAGGCGCGGATGTTGTGGCTCTGGCCTCGCCCAACGGGGTCACCCTTTTTAAGAAATTTGAAGCCGAACCCGCGCCGGAAGAAGTCATGGCCATGTCAATGTCCATGGCAGGCGATCTGGATCTGATTATTTTTGAGGGTTATAAAAAGGAGAAATGGCCTAAAATAGAAGTCTATCGCCGTGGAGAAACCCAGCGGCCGGTTATCCCGGCGGGAGAACTGATTGCTGTGGTAAGTGATGCTCCACCTGTTGGGGATGAACCGTATTTTGGGCTGGACGATGCGGCAGGAGTAGCTGACTTGATTGAGAAAGTGATATTAAAAAAGAGCTAAAGTGAATTTGCTCTTTTTTTTGCATGCTGCAAGAAATTTTACAAGAGAACAATAATAAAGGAGTGTGCTGTAATGTCGGAAATCAAGCCGGAAGTTCTAGAGGCGGTCAGACTGGCGGCCAAAGAGGGGAAGCTCACCTGCACTCAGGCCAGAAAACTGGCGCAGGAATTGAAGGTTGTACCCAGGGTGGTAGGAAATGCCGCCGATGAACTTAAAATCAAAATAAAATCATGCGAACTGGGATGTTTCTAACTCATCAGAGGTGAATTTATGGCCGAACTTTTTAATGTGCTGACAGTTGAAGAAGCCAGGGCGGCTATAGCCCGCCACCTGCCGGATAAATGGCCGTCTGTAAGGGTGCCGATTTTGCAGAGCCTTGGCCGCAGACTGGCGGTGGAGGTGCGCGCTGTTGATGATGTGCCCGGTTTCGACCGGTCCACTATGGACGGTTTCGCGGTACGGGCAAAAGATAGCTATGGCGCCACGGAAGGGATGCCGTCGTATGTTGATATCAGCGGCGAGGTTATGATTGGCAGGAGACCTGAGGGAGAAATAAAAGCGGGTCAGGCCTATCGTATTCCTACCGGAGGAATGCTGCCACCCGGTGCGGATGCTGTAGTGATGGTGGAGTATACAGAAGAGTTGGACAGCGGCACCATTGGCATAATTAAGCCCGTTGCGCCCGGAGAGAATGTGGTGCGCAGGGGTGACGACATAGCCGCCGGGGAGATTGCGCTTCCGGCGGGACACCTGATCAGGCCGCAGGATCTCGGCATGCTGTCATCCATAGGCGTCACCGAAGTTGAGGTGGCCGTTTCGATTAAAGTAGGGATTGTTTCTACCGGAGACGAACTGGTCGATCCCGGGGCTATTCCTTCATCCGGCCAGGTACGGGACATTAACTCCCACGCCCTGTACGGGGCGGTTACAGCTTGCGGTGGTGAGCCACACCTGTATGGAATTATCGTTGACAATTACGGAAAATTGAAAGAAGCCCTGGAAATCGCGCTGGAAGAGAACCATATGGTCCTCCTTTCAGGCGGCAGTTCAGTTGGTACACGCGATGTCGCTTCCAAAGTGATCGATTCTGCCGGAAAACCAGGTGTGCTTTTTCATGGAATTGCGGTCAGTCCCGGCAAGCCCACAGTGGGAGCGATTTTGGGAGGAAAACCTGTTTTTGGCCTGCCGGGCCACCCGGCTTCGGCTATGGTTATCTTTGATCTGATGGTCGCCCCTCTTCTGCGAACAGGCGGCTATCCGGCCAACGGAGAAGAATTAGCCAGGGAATTTCCCCTCAGGGTGGTGATGACCCGCAACATTCGTTCCGCAGCGGGACGGGAGGACTTTATCCGGGTCAAGCTTTTCAATAGAGACGGACAGTTTTTTGCCGAACCTGTCCTGGGTAAATCAGGATTAATCAGTACCATGGTCAGGGCAGACGGCCTGGCGCATATCCCCGCCGGCAAAGAGGGTGTTGAGGCCGGGGAGATTGTGGAAGTTAAACTCTTTTAAAGACTGATAGGATTCTATGTTTTATATTTCATTTTACATAGCTTTATCATTTACGAAATCCTGTAAATCATTTTTAATCCTGTCAAAATTCCTATTATGAGGTGCGAATAGAGCATGAAGCGTAAGGTTTATTTGGACGACCTGCCCTGGGAAGCAGCGCTGGAACGATATCTTGGTTATCTTACTGATATGGGCGCCCTGAGCCCGGGCCGGCCGGAACTGGTCCTCGCTGAAGCGGCACTGGGCAGAGTAACGGCGGCGCCGGTGTATGCCCGGATATCTTCACCCCATTACCATGCCTCGGCCATGGACGGGATGGCGGTGCGCTCCTATGATACATACGGGGCTTTCGAGACTACGCCCAAAAAATTGCAGGTGGGCAGGGAAGCTTTCCCGGTAGACACGGGCGACCCTCTGCCGGACGGCTGCGACGCTGTTATTATGATTGAAGATGTGCACTATCTGCAGCCCGATCTTATTGAAATAATACACGCCGCGCATCCCTGGCAGCACATTCGTTTTGTGGGTGAGGATATAGTAGCCACCGAGATGATCATACCGGCCAACCACCAGGTGAGACCGGTTGATATCGGCGCTTTGCTGGCCGGTGGGATTAGTAACCTCTATGTGCATCCTCGCCCCAGGGTGGCACTGATGCCTACAGGCACTGAACTGGTCCAGCCAGGCTCTGAGTTGAGTCCGGGTGATATCATTGAGTTTAACTCCAGGATGTTGGGGGCGATGGTGGAGAGTTGGGGCGGCAAGGCGCTGCGCAGGGAGATCACGGTGGATGACTTTGACAGCATTAAAGCCGTGCTTATAAGCTCCGTTGATGAAGCGGACATTGTGCTGATCAACGCCGGGTCTTCAGCCGGCTCCGAGGATTATACCGCGGATGTTATAAGATCTCTTGGCTCGGTACTGGTGCATGGAGTGGCCACTAAACCAGGCAAACCAGTAATTCTGGGCGAGATCGGGGGCAAACCCGTTATAGGTGTGCCCGGGTACCCCGTATCAGCTTACATGGGCCTGGACCTTTTCGTCAAACCGGTTTTTTTTAAAAAACTGGGTATCGTGCCGCCATCCCTGGATACAATTGAAGCAACCGTATCCAGAAAAATGGTTTCCTCCATAGGTGTTGAGGAATTTGTGCGGGTTAAGCTGGGGCAGGTGGGGGACAAGGTTGTGGCAACCCCTATGTCACGGGGCGCCGGTGTCCTGATGTCGCTGGTACGGGCCGACGGTGTGGTCCGGGTCCCCAGGCTTTCGGAAGGCTACAATGCCGGTGATACGGCGACAGTAGAACTGTTCAGGACGCCGCGGGAGATCAGGGAAACGACGGTTATCACAGGCAGTCATGACAACACCCTGGACGTGTTGGCTAACTTTTTGCGCCTTGAATTTCCGGAGGCGACCCTTTCTTCCGCCCATGTCGGCAGTCTGGGTGGACTTACAGCCCTGCGCAGGGGTGAGGCGCACTGTGCGGGCACGCACCTGCTTGATGAAGAAACAGGGGAGTACAATATTAACTATGTTAAAAGAATACTGCCGGGCAGAGAAGTCGCTCTGGTCAACCTGGTCTACCGGGAGCAGGGTTTGATCCTGACCAAAGGCAACCCCAAAGGCATCCGGGGACTGGAAGACCTGACCCGGGATGACGTAAGCTTTGTTAACCGGCAGCGCGGCGCCGGCACCAGGATCCTGCTGGATTACCTTCTGGGGGAGCGGGAGATTGCAACCGATCTTATCCAGGGCTATGATCATGAAGAATACACCCATATGGCTGTGGCTGTGGCGGTAAAGGCGGGAGCGGCAGACGCGGGTCTGGGCATCCGGGCCGCCGCCGGGGCGCTTGACTTGGATTTTATCGGTATAGTTGAGGAACGGTATGACCTGTGTATCCCCTTAAAATATATGGATACTCCCTATATCCAAAGATTATTGGCGGTAATGGAATTACCTGAGTTTCAGGCGGAGGTCAAAAAGCTGGGTGGTTACGACCTGCGCGACTGCGGGAAGGTTATGTGGCAGAGCTGAGAAAAACATAGCTTGACAGAATGTTAAAAAATTCATATATTTTAGTTGTAAAGAATAGCTTTATCGTTCACCCACAGTATTAGGAGTATGGAAGTATGGCAGTGTGTGAGGCGATCTTATGACGGTATGCAGTAAAACCGGCACACTCATGAAGGAGTGTGCCTTTTTTTATGCAGCCCGGCATGAGCATCATCTATGACTGGCTGTAGTTCATCCAAAAGATAGTCCATTCAGACGATGCGTAATACAAAATTTCATCTTACAATTTTATTGGTGGAGGGATTTTTCTATGTCAGCATTAAAGGAGGCATGCGCATGAGTTGCATTAACAACGTGCTGTACTAGAAAACAAAGGTTTATTTTGTCTGTGATGTTTTAATGTGATAAGGAGGCCAGATATGGTTTGTCAGCGTAAAACTATGCTTCCAGCGGTACTTGTCTTCAGCCTGGTCTTATTTATATTGGTTATTCCATGCGTCTTTGCAAGTAACGCGGCGAGTGCTCCATCATCTCAAAGATTCAGTGACATAGCAGTGAACAGCCCCCTGCAGCTATATGCAAATTTCTTAGTTGAAAAAGGCATCCTGAAGGGGTTTCCTGACGGGACCTTTCAACCCGCGGGGGATGTGACCCGGGCCCAGGCCGCCAGGGCCTTTGTTTTGGCCAAAGGGCTGCAGCCTCTGAATGATGCTGAGCCAACCTTCAGCGACGTGTCTCCCGCCCACTGGGCTTTCGGGACAATCGAAACAGCCGTGCGGGCAGGGCTATTGAAAGGATACCCCGACGGCGCCTTCAACCCTGACCAGACCATAACCAGAGCCGAGGCGGTCACCCTGCTTCTCAAACTTACCGGCGGGAAGCTATCCGGAACAAATATAACCATTAATGATGTGGCAATGGGGCACTGGGCTTACCAACAAATAGCGACAGCAGTAGAGGCCGGCCTGGTCGAGCTGCCGGCGGAGAAATACTTTTATCCCGACCGCCCTTTGCGCCGGGATGAACTGGCCCGGGGTCTGGTAGACGCTTTTATCCTGGGTCCGGATATGCGCACAAGCCAGTTAACCGGCCAGCTTTCAGTCAGAAAAGGAAAGGCTACCCTGACCCTGGGAGATGGTGTCCCCCGCCAGATCAGCGGTATAACTCAGGTAGCCGCCGGTGCAAAGATAAACACGGGCGAAAACAGCCAGGCAGAGATTATTTTTGACGACGGCAGCGGCATCCTGCTTGACGCCAATACTGAAATCATCATTAAAGAAACCAAGGGAAATACCTACATGAAGGCAGATGGCTCACCAGGAGTGACTGTCGACAGACTGGAGATTGATCTCAAGAAAGGAAGGATCTACGGCGCTCTGGCCAGCAAATATGATCAAGAATCTAATGGCAACACAGTATCAGCTATAAGATATAACCCGGCTGAAAAAAGCCCGCTGCTATTAGCGTCAACAAGCATTCCCGCGGACCTGGCCGGAATGCTTCTGGCCCAGAACGAGGGCGAGGGCGGCCAGGACTTTGAGGAACAGTGGTGGGCCGAACCAGACAGTGAGCGCGAGCGGGTTGTGGTG
Organism: uncultured Pelotomaculum sp.; assembly: GCA_964543575.1. Classification (GTDB taxonomy): domain Bacteria; phylum Bacillota; class Desulfotomaculia; order Desulfotomaculales; family Pelotomaculaceae; genus Pelotomaculum_B. The sequence goes on along the minus strand of CAZIYV010000100.1, from coordinate 5,995 downwards.
GACATGCCCTGGGGCGTGGCAGGCATAAGAGGCACATTCTGGATGAACTATATCGGCGCCGATGGACAGGGCTTATCCCTTATTATCGGCAAAGCCAATTTAACTGCCGGGGGCAATACCATATCAGTTACCGGAAAACAGTACTCTCTGATTCCAGGAGAAGGTGAACAGCCTACTTCACCAGGTTCGCTTACCCCAGCGCAAATAGATTTTTGGAATTTAGTCAGCCAATGGGTAGAAGAGAGAGCGAAGGAAATCGGTCTCAGCCTGCCGCCCGGCTTCAATCCGGCCATCGGCGCGAGCACAAACCAGCCGGGTGGGGCAGATATTTTCAAAATAGTCACGCAGGCCTTAGAAGAGGTTCTCAAAGAGGAGTCAGACACGACCACAACCTCTGGCGGCGGCGGTGGTGGGGGCTCCAGCGACAAAAAACCGCCCACGGTTACATCCTCTGAGCCGTCTGACGGGTGGGAGGACGTCCCAGTAACTAAGACCATTACCATAACCTTTAGTGAAAAGGTAGAGGCAGGCAGTAATTTTGACTATATAACCCTGAAGGCAGGCGATACCATTGTGCCGGCCATATACAGCGTTGGTGGCGGCACAGATCTCACCATTGAACCTGTGACCGATTTAAACAAGGGTATGACCTATACCGTTTATGTACCTGCCGGCGCGGTCAAGGACAAGGCTGGCAACACCCTTGAAAATGACTACACATTCAGCTTTGCCACCCAGGAAGCTCCGCCGCCCGCACCGGCCATCACCGGTCTTGCCGCAGCCGATGAAGGGCAAAATATCGGCCTGGGTGACCAGGACACTCTGACCGTCACTTTCGACGTTGACACCAACCAGCCTGCTGTAGCAACCAAAACCGATGTGGACACCCTGATCGACTTTGGCGCTAAATCTTTCGGGGCTAACTACAGCGGCGCCTGGACTGACGCCAGGACCCTGCTGCTTACGGTAAGCGACGCCACTTACGGCAGCTTGTCCGTTGGTGACACCCTGTCCATCAAAGCAGGCGGCAGCCTGAGGACGGCTGACGGCCTGTCCGATGCCAGCACATCAAGTGGTGTGCTCAGCGGGACATTTGGAGAGCCCAGCCATAACGCCGGTTTAAGCGGCCTGAGCCTGAGCGGGGGCACACTGTCACCACAGTTTAACCCTGAGATAACCAGCTACAGCGTCGGATTAGCTTATATCGTGGACAGTGTTACCGTAACGGCTGATACTGCGGACATGAATGCCAACATCACCATCAACGGCCAGCCTGCAGCCAGCGGAATTCCGTTCGGGCCGGTCAGCCTGGCAGTGGGAGCAAACACGATTAGCGTGGTTGTCACCGCCCAGGATGGAACGACTCAAAAAACATATACTATCGAAGTGACGCGCGAGTTCAGCCACAACGCCGGTTTAAGCGGCCTGAGCCTGAGCGGGGGCACACTGTCACCACAGTTTA
>CAZIYV010000100.1:0-4433 GCA_964543575.1 uncultured Pelotomaculum sp. | reverse complement strand
GGTTGTCACCGCCCAGGATGGAACGACTCAAAAAACATATACTATCGAAGTGACGTCCGGGCTGGAACCCAGTCATAACGCCGACTTGAGCACTTTGAGCCTTAGCGTTGGCAGTTTATCGCCTGAGTTCAGTGCGGAGACTACCAGCTACAACACTACTGTGGCATACGATGTAAGCGTCATAGACGTGACAGCTACCGCGGCAGGCCAGGAAGCCAGCGTTACCATTAACGGCGCGGCAATTACCAGCGGCATCCCGCACTCCGTAAGTCTTAACGCGGGGTCTAATATTATCAGCGTTGTAGTTACCGCGCAGGACGGCAAGACGGTAAAGACCTACACAATCAATGTAACCCGGGCGGACCCCAGCAACAACGCTAAGCTTAGTGGCCTTACTACTACGCCGAACAGTATTGACCCGGTTTTTGATCCTGATATCACCAGGTATAATGCCGGCTCCGTCTTATACCCAACAAACAGCTTTACTGTGACAGCTACGGCGGCGGACGTTGCAGCAACCATAACAATAAACGGTACGCCGGTTAGCAGCGGCAATCCGCACACTGTTGGACTGAACGAGGGTTTTAATTCAATTAGTGTGGTGGTCACAGCCCAGGACGGGGTTACAACTAATACGTACACAATCTCAGTTTTAAGATTAAGCCTTAGCCACAACGCCGATCTTAGCGACTTGAGCCTTAGCTACGGCAGGCTGTCTCCAGGTTTCAGCTCCGAGACTGTGAATTACAGCACAAATGTGCCGTATGATGTAAGCGCCATTGACGTGACAGCCACCGCTGCAGGTCAGGAAGCAAGTATTAAAATTAACGGCAAGGCAGTTCCCAGCGGTATACCGCACACCGTAAGTCTTAACGTGGGGTCGAATATTATCAGCATTGAGGTAACCGCGCAGGACGACACGACGGTAAAGACCTATACTATAAATATAACCCGGGCGGAGCCCAGCCATAACGCCGATTTGAGCGATCTTAGCTTAAGCTACGGCAGACTGTCTCCTGGATTTAGCTCGGGAGTCACCAGCTACAGCTCGAGTACACCGTATAGTGTCAGTAGCACCGACGTGACAGCCACTGCCGCAGGCCAGTCAGCCAGCATCAAAATTAACGGCGTGGCAGTTACCAGCGGCATCCCGCACACCTTAAATCTTAACGTGGGGTCGAATATTATCAGCGTTGAGGTTACTGCGCAGGACGGTACGACGGTAAAGACCTATACTATAAATATAACCCGGGCGGAGCCCAGCCACAACGCGTATTTGAGCAGCCTGAGCCTGAGCGAGGGCAGCCTGGACCCGCCTTTCGATCCCAAAACTACTGATTATAATGTTTATGATGTCAACTACTTTTCCACAAGCATTACCGTGACGCCCATGGCAGCGGGGCCTGGAGCTTATATAACCGTCAATGGTATACCAGTGGTCAGCGGCAATCCATCCGGAGCTATCAGTTTGATCCAGGGGAGGGTTACCTATATCTATATTGTAGTAACCGCGCAGGACGGCATAGAGAGCATAACGTACATCGTTTCCGTAGAACTTCGAGGTTAATATTTTGCTGTCGATATAACTGGATTACCCAAATCAGACAGCTCAGCTTAAAATGAAAGATCACTGCTTTTTATTAACAGAATTTTAAAGTAAAAAAGAGGGAAGTTGTGAAAGAAAACAAGCTATTCTTTCACACTTCCCTCTCTTATTTTTGCCATCTTCCAGTGGCTTTAAAGCGAATTCCGTACTTATTGCCGCGGCATAATAATTTTATCAGCCAGGGGTTGTGCTGCTTGTGCTATTTAAAGCTGACCTGAGATACTTTTAGCCCCTGCTCCTCCATAGCCTTGATCAACTGTAGTGTGTCCATGGTATCATCCAGACGCAGTTTTATCTTGACGTTTTTATTATCTCTGGCATAGGAAACAACGCTTTTTACGGATATGCCAAACTCCTTGATCGTCCTGGTAATATCGTATAGCAGATCAATCCGGTCCTCAGCCTCGATCATTAACCTGCTGCCTTTTTCACCATAACCTAAAAATTTGATGAGAGTGTCTAAAATTTCCGCAACCGTAATCATGCCTGCCAGTTTTTCTCTCTCTACCACGGGGACACTGCTGAAATCGTGCTCCTTTAAATACAGCGCCGCCTCTTCGATGGTAGTGTCGGGCGTGACGGTCAGGGGATATCTTACCATAACCTCAGAAATCATTACCTTCTCCATGAAATAACTCTTTTCAAAAATGTTGAGGGACGTTGCTGTGGACGGGGATAACGCCAGCAGTTGATTTTCCGTAACCAGTCCCGCCAGTTTGTCGCCGGACACAACCGGCAGTTGCCGTACTTTGTTTTTTCTCATGGTTTCCAGGGCTTCCGACGCTGTGGTCTCAAGATCAATAGTAACCGGGTTTTCTTTCATGCAATCCCGCACTAACAAAAATATAAACCCCCTCTACCTGTACTGAACAGCAATTTTGTCCGGGCGTTTATGGCACTAAATGTATTCTAAGTCAACTTTTTTCCCCTTTTGCACCAGTACTTCAGCGATATCCCTCACCGTCTGGTTTTTGCATACACAGGAAACAGGAAATCCCGGATAATGCAGGGCCTTATTTATGGCCAGCCCAACCATAAAATGCACCTCGTCCGCTTTGAGCAGCTCCAGCGCGAGCAGTCCGGCGCCGTCCTCGACCCAGTCGAGGTTCTTCAGTTTAACCCCGCTTTTCAGATGCTCCAGGGCATAATAAATAGTTATGGCCCCCTCGGTGACCAGGTCGATACCCTCGATGCTTCCGGTGGGTGGAACTTTTTCCGACTCGGTATCTAAGTTTACTTCAACCCCTTTTTTCAGCACCCGGCTTACCAAAAGGCTGGTGGTACCACCGCAAACCACTTTTTTCCCTTCTGAGCCCATCAGTTTTTCGACTGTCGGTCTGTCATAGGAACGGTCACGGGGCGGCCCGATCAGTGCGGTAAGTTTTCTCGCTTTCCTTATCTTGACAACCGCAACGCTAACGTCATCTCCCGGGCTGCCGCCGTACAGCTCGTCGCACTTCTCCGTTATCTCATTCGCCCAGTCATCGGCATCATAATCCTTGGCCGCCAGTCCTCTGATAAATCTGCCAACCTCGTGCTCGCCCCAGCCTGTGTTCCACACATTACCAATGCCGGCGTGAAGCACGCCGTCGCTCAAAAGGACCAGCCAGTTACCGTCCTGCAGGTCAAAATAGGCCTCTGCAATTCTCTTGTCTTCTATTGTGCGATATGACCTTTCCAGGGGCTTTAGAAAGCCTTTTTGCCCGAAGTAGGAGGAGGGGCTGTCAAACTCAACCAGGTAGGCCCGCCCGTCCTTGAAAACCTGCAGGACCGAAAAAGTGCTGTAGGCAAGATTTCTCAACGTGTCTACCGGAAGTGTTTCGGCCATAGTTTCGATAACCTCTTCGATATGGCACCCCATCTTCAACAAGGTAGCGGCGGTTGTTGCTGTGATCCGGGAAAGGATGCTTGCCTTTACACCGCTGGCCAGGCCGTCGGCCAGTACAATTATTGAAGAGTCGCCGGAGTGAAGCACCTCTATCGAGTCTCCGCAAATTTCCTCCCCGTTTTTGTTTAACTGGGAATATCCGATATCAAGGTAGAAACACATTTTTAACCTTTCCCTTCGTAATCTTTCACAAACTTGATCAGCTGGCTCAACTCGGCCTTGGTTTCCGCGGTTGTTTCCCCTAACAGCCCGGCGATCAACTGTGCCACCCTCAGTTGTTTTTTTATTACTTCATTCGCGCGGTCAATAGTCTGAGCTTTTACAAGCGAAAGCTCTTCCCGCTGTTTTAACACATTGGTGATATCGGTGAATATGCCCACAGCCTTGTTTTCGAGTGGGAAAACAATCTGCCGGATAATTTTCTGGTTTTCTAAGTAACCGCATTCCAGCTCCAATCTCCTTTTTTCTGCAAAAACACGCTGAAATTCAGTTGGGTCAAATAATACATCGAGCTTTTGCCCTATTACTTTTCTGGTGCAGTCAAAAATTTTTTCTGCATTTGAATTAATCGCCAGTATAGTTAGGTTTTCATCAAAAACGATCATACCGTCCGGCAGCGCGTGCATGATCAGGTTTAATATGGATTTCTCTTCCTCCATTAAAATGGTTAGCGCTATTTCCTTATTGCGCGCCTCCCAGACCCCCAGGTTGCCCTTTTTAATGCGAAGCGAAAGGGTGCGGACTAGCTCGTGGCTGAGTTCGGGCAGCAAATCCAACATTCTGTCAAAGCCCGCCCTGGACACTGCCAGAACCGTGCACCGCTCAGACGCAATAATGGCAGCCGAGGTCATCCCTCCGGTCAGGATGGACATTTCGCCGAAATATTCGCCCGGCCCCAGATGGGCCAGGTTTACTTTTTCTTTATCCTTGTTGTCCAGC
>CAZIYV010000099.1:0-12820 GCA_964543575.1 uncultured Pelotomaculum sp. | reverse complement strand
CTCGTCGATAAAGGAATGCCTAAAATAGAGGTGTGTCCCCATTCCTCTGACGAATAAATTCGCACCTACATTTATATTGGCAGCCCAAAACGATATTTTCAGGGTACTATCATTCAATCCCACGTCTCACGTCCCAATCAAATATCTCTTCTGGCGAAGACTCTTATGGCCATGGCCAGGAAAAACAACACATAGAGTCCGGTATAAACCAGCATCCAAACGCTGGGCTCGGAGGCGCTCCCAAAAGGACCCATCATCAGGGAAGAGAAAGAGGCGCCCGGAGCGGACAGCAGGGCATAAACTATTTTCCTGTAAATGGCGTCGGCAGGCATAACCAGGCTGGAAGCGATGCCTATATTGACAAGCACCTGGCTTTGGGCCAGGTGGCCGATTTGTTCCAGCATGCCTCCCACCACCCCCACCGCGTAAAGCATAAAACAGCCGATACCGTTGGCCAGGGTGGACATAAAGGTGGTGCCGAACATGGTCACCGCCAGGAGAATCACAGGCTGCAGACAAAAAAGACCTATCGCGCCCACTCTGACAGGCGCGTCCAGGCCGGTATTGTAGTGAACTATCAGCAATACGGCCACGTAGAATAATGAGGCGAAAACTGAAAGCATCAAGGCGTAGCCAATAAATTTACCTAAAATAAGATCCAGGCGCCTTAGCGGCCTGGGCACAACAGCATATATGACTCCGTTTTCAATTTCACCCGAAATAGATCCCACCGCCGCCATAACAGCTAAAAACGCGATAATAAAACTACCGAAATAGAGTCCTATGGACAGGAACATCGGCGCTATCAAGGCCTGCATCGGCCCGGCGTAGTGGCTTCCGGACATATCCTTATAGCCGTAGTGCACACCGGTACCGTATAACGCCAGAAAGGCAACAGCCAGGATGATTGTGACCAGCAGAATCCGGCGGCGGACTACTTCTTTGAAGGTTAAGGCAGCTATGGTCAGCATCCTTCATCACCCACTTTGACCAGGTCTACAAACAAATCTTCCAGGGAATTTTGCCTTGAGTTAAGGCTGAATAGTTTGCCGCCGTTCCTTACCACCACTTCGGCCAAAGCGGGTATATCCCCGTTATTTTTGAGAGACAGCCTGATCTGGCTGCCTTCAATCTTAAAAGAAACGCACAGGGCGGAGAGTTCATCGAGCATCTTCTGTGATATGCCTTCGACCTGCATCGCCACTTCCACAGCGCCTGCCAACAGATCCTCCAGGGCGCCCTCCGTTACTATTCTCCCCTTATTGATGATAGCCACCCGATCACAGATCATTTCGATCTCACTCAAAAGGTGGCTGTTCAGAAAAACTGTTTTCCCCCTGTCACGGAGCTCCTGCATTATCTGGCGCACTTCACGGCGCCCCAGGGGATCCAGCGCTGAAGTCGGCTCGTCCAGGAAGATCAGTTCCGGGTCAGGCAGCAGGGCGCAGGCCAACCCCACCCGCTGCTGCATGCCCTTGCTGTACGAACCCACTTTTTGTTTAGCCTTATCCCTCAGACCCACACTTTTCAGAACCTCCGGCACGCGCCGCGCTTTTTCCACCCGGTTCATTTTGTACAGGGAGGCGTGAAAGCTGAGCAGTTCTTCCCCGGTAAGCCAATCCTGGTAGCGGAAATTTTCCGGCAAAAAGCCGACTTTGCGCCTTACTTCCAGGTTGCCCAGTGGTTCTCCCAGGATCCGGGCGGTCCCGGAAGAAGGGAAAAGTAGTCCCACCAGCATCTTTACCAGGGTGCTTTTCCCCGCGCCGTTGGGTCCCAGAAAGCCGAAGATTTGCCCTTCCCTAACCGAGAGGTTGATCTCCGCGCACCCGGCTTTTTTGCCGTACATTTTGGTCAGTTTATCGGTTTCAATAATCATTTGCCACCCCACATTAGTTAAAAAGTACCATTATATATAACAGTGTGGGCAAGGATTTTGTGACAGAAAGATCACTTCTCAAAACGCAGCGCCTCTATAGGATCGAGCGCCGCCGCTTTTTTGGCGGGATAATAGCCGAAGAAAATCCCGATAGCGGCAGAAAAGCCGGTGGCAAGCAGGACTGAAAACATGGTAATGGAAGTCGGCCACTTGGCCAGCGCGGAAATTATTTTTGCTCCCGCCACGCCTACAAGAATCCCCGCAATGCCCCCGGCCAGACAAAGCACCAGGGCCTCCACCAGGAACTGGGTTAAAATATTGCTTTCGGTCGCGCCCACCGCCATGCGCAGGCCGATCTCCCTGGTCCGCTCCGTTACAGACACCAGCATGATGTTCATGATGCCGATACCGCCCACAAGCAGGGACACGGCGGCGATGCTGGCCAGCAGCATGGTCATAACAGCTGTCGCGTTTTCAGCCGTTTCGAGCACCGAGGCCAGGTTGCGCACGTTAAAATCATCATTGCTGGCGCCGCTCAGGTGGTGCCGCTCCCGCAGGAGGCTTTCCACGCTGCTCTGGACATAGCTCATACTTTCCGCTGTATCAGTCTGAACATTGATCAGTCGCACATATTTCACACCCAGCAATCTTTTCTGGGCTGTGCTTACAGGTATATATAAGACGTTGTCCTGGTCCTGCCCGCCCATGGAGGCTCCTTTGGAGGCCAGTACACCAACAACTGTAAAAGCTAATTTGTTAACCCTGATCGTTGTGCCAACCGGGTCAACACCCGGCGGATAAAGGTTGTCAACTATAGTTTTACCCAGGACTGCCACCAGATTTGTATCGGTCACATCATCTTCAGTGAAAAAAGAACCTGAGACAGCGGATAAATCCCTGATGCCCTGCATTTCCGGGGTGGTCCCATTATACTGGGCGGTCCAGGTCTGGCCCTCGTAACCGATAGTAGCGTTCGAGCTTAATTCCGGCGCCACGTAATTGACCAGGTGCAGTTCAGAAATTGCTTCGGCGTCCTCCAGAGTAAGCGTATTCACATTGCCTCCCGCGCCCCGTACCGCCCCCTGCCCTGCGCCGGGGAAAACCATCAGCAGGTTTGAACCCATGCTGGAAATCTGATCCGAGATTCTTTTGCTGGCGCCCTGTCCCACAGCGATCATGATGATTACCGCCGATACCCCTATGATTACACCGAGCATGGTCAGGGCCGACCTCAGTTTATTTGCTTTCAAACCGTTGAAAGATATCTCAAAATTGTTGGTTATGTTCATGCCTGCGCCCCCGCTTTTTCCGATAAGGCGGCAAGGTCTGCCGCGGCGTCTCTCTGATTGTCCAACCTGATGTCACTTATTATTAGCCCGTCTTTTAAATTAACCAGGCGGCGGCAGTAGCGGGCAACATCTTTGTCGTGGGTAACCATGATCACGGTAATCCCTTTTTCCCTGTTCAATTTCTGGATTACCGACATTATCTCAACGCTTGTTTTTGAATCAAGCGCTCCGGTAGGCTCGTCCGCCAGGATCAGGGACGGGCTGTTAACCAGGGCGCGGGCAATAGCCACCCTTTGCTGCTGGCCGCCCGACATCTGGCTGGGGAGGTGGTTTATATAACCGGCCAGGCCCACCCATTCTAACGCTTCTTCTGTTCTGGCCGCTATCTCTTTTTTATCCATACCGGCATAGATCAGCGGAAGCTGGACATTGGCCCGGACGGTAACTCTCCCCAACAGGTTAAAAGTTTGGAATACAAAGCCAAACTTTTTGTTGCGGATATGCGCCAGCTGGTTTTTGTTTAAATCGGAAATGTTTTCACCATCCAGGATATAAGTACCCTCTGTAGGTTTGTCCAGACAGCCGATAATATTCAGCAAAGTGCTTTTGCCCGAACCGGAGGAGCCCATTACCGCTACCATTTCCCCCTGTGGGAAGGTCAGATCTACACCGTTCAGGGCAAAAACCAGGTGTTCTCCCATGGTGTATATCTTCCTGATATGCTCTAGCTTTACAGTTATTTTATCCGGCATATAGCCCTCCGCAAACACTGTTTTAGTAAGCCGCCAGTTAGCGCGCCAGGCGCTGGACAAATGACATGCCGCCGCCCTGACCGCCCTGTGTGCCCTGTGTAGTCTGTGTGCCGGAAGCGGTCTGGCTCAGCGAACCGACCACAACGGTCTCACCTTCGTCCAGGCCATTTACCACTTCGTAATTTCTCATATCCGACAGCCCCAGGGTTACTCTCTTTTGCACGGGATTAGCCGACTTGTCCAAAACCAGTACATCTGCCTGCTTTCCGGCGCCGCTGCTCCCGGCGGGCTGTCTGGCGGAACCGCTGTCACCCACCGTGCCTGAATTTCTATTCTGAGTGCCGGCGGCGCCGGCGCCTTGACCGGTATTTTGACCGGTGTTTTGTCTCTGGGAGGCGGCGCTGCTGCCGGTGTTATTTACAGTAGAGCCAGTCTGTTTATTCTTGTTCAGGTAAGTCACCGCGTAACTCACCGCGCCTTTGGGGATGGTCAGGGTGTTTTCGCGACTCTCTACAATGATAGTGACGTTTGCAGGCATACCTGCTTTCAACTCGGTATAATTCTGATCAAGTTGAATGATCACGTCATAGATCTGAACATTTGATACAGTGTAGGCCTGGGGAGCGATACTGTTCACTTTGCCTTTAAACGTTTTTTCAGGAAATGAATTAACTGAGAATTCTACTGACTGGCCGGCCTGCGCTTTGCCAATGTCGGCTTCGTTAATCTGAGCCCTGATCTGCAGGGCTTCAGAAATAACAACTATGAACCCGCTGCTGCCGCTGGTATTGTTGTTGTTAGCAGTAGCCCTCTGGCCCTCAGCACCGTTTACCGCGCTTACAATACCGTTTAGCGGGCTCACCATTTTTGTGCCGCTCAGATCGCTCTGGGCAATTTTCAACTGCGCATTACTGCTTTCTACCTGGGCTGCGGCGGCAGCAATGTCCTCCGGCCTGTTACCCGATTGTAAAACCTTCAGCGACTCCTGGGCCTGCTTTAATTTGCCTTCCGCATTGATATAGTTAACCTGCGTGCTTTCAAAGTCCGCCTTTGATATTGCTCCCGCCTGGTAGAGCATCTGGTTTCTGTCAAATGTTGCCTTGGCCTGGTCGTAACTGGCCTGGGCCATTTGCACGCTTGCCTCTGACTGCGCTAATTCCTCTTCCCGCGCACCTTTAACCAGGAGTGAATATTTTGAGGCTGCGCTGCTTACACTCGCAGAAACCTGAGCTAACTGCGCATCCAGATTATTACTTTCCTGCTCGGCTAAAAACTGGCCCGGAGTTACGTGATCGCCTATTTTTACATATATCTTTTTAATCACTTCCGCGTTTTTAAAACTAAGTGAAACAGTGCTCACCGGCTCAACCATACCGCTGGCTGAAATGGTACTGGCAACCCTGCCCCTTTTCACAGTGTCGGTAATGTAACTGCCTGAGGCATTCCTGGCTCTGCCAAAAACAAGATATCCCGCCAGGGTCACAATTAAGAGAGCCGCGATACCCAAATACAGTTTTTTTCTGCCCGGCAGACCGGCCAGCGTCTTAAATCTGGCGCCAGTTGTTTGGAGTAAATTAGGCAAAATGTTTTCCTCCCTGTCTTTTATATTTCCTTGCCGGCAATTGACCGCGGCAGACATAAACGAAAGATCGTGCCGTCAGCGCCGGTGCTCAGCAGGGTTAAATCTCCCCCGTGCGCCCGCGCCAGCATACGGCTGATCGTTAAACCGAGACCCAGGCCTTTTTTCTTTGCTGGCAAACCCCGGTAAAATCGCTCAAATACATATGGCTGGTCTTTTAAGGCAATGCCCCTGCCGTTATCCCACACATCAAGAACAACCTGGTCCGCTCCCGCGGACAGGTCTGTTTTAATCTCAGCCGCTGAGGCTCTCTGGCTGTTATTGAACAAATTTATTACAATCTGGCGCAGCCTTCCCGCGTCTCCCTCAACCCAGACCGGCTCAGTTGGAAGGTTGGCGGCCAGCCGCAGGTTAAGAAAATCTGGAGAGAGGCTGAGCTGCCGGACGACCTCCGCCACCAGCCTGGAGAGGTCAACAGTGTCCTGGCGGATGGGCGCCGCGCCGGCTTCAAATGAAGAAAAATCCAGCAATTCTTCAACCATCTGCTGCAGGCGTTTGGCTTCATTCAGAGATATATTCAAAAACTCTTCCGCCTCCAGACCGGTGACCACTTTACTCTGAACCGCTTGGATCATACCCCTGATCGAGGTTATGGGTGTGCGCAATTCATGAGACACGCCCGCCAGTAGGTCGGTCCGGAGCTGTTCCAGCTGTTTTAGCTGTTGGGCCATATCGCCAAAGGAAACAATCAGCTGCTGCAGTTCCCGTTCTTTGACCTGCTCAGGCAGGACCGGGTCATATTTTCCACCAGCTATATCCTGTGCCGCCGCCGCAACCTGCCGCAGCGGATTGGTTAACCTCCTGGAGAGAAAATACAGCACCAGCCAGCCGGTAATCAAAATCGTACCTGTTACAAGAGCCAGTGCACCGTACAGGCGGCTGAGCTGCAGCAGCAGATTTCTTGCCGGCAGGCTGACATAAAGCGCCTTGCTGACAGATCCATCCTGAAATACGGGCACACCTACGCGCAGCCAGGTCTGTGAGTCGACTTCCACTTTTTCATGTATTGTTTTACCACTTAGAACCTCCTGGTGTGAAGTTGAAAGTTCATAGAGTGTGGATACTTCATCAATTTGTTTTTCTTTTTTAAAGTTTTGGATCTTTCCGGAACTATCGGCTATTTGCACAACTTCGGAAAAAGACGACGCGAATCTGGACCGGTCTGTTTCTTCTTGCTGCATTTTTTCCGGAAATACAACTTCTTCCGTATCCCTGTCGTACATCCCGGCCAGCTGCTCGGCCCGCATTTCAAGCAAACTGTAGATATGCTCATAGGCGTTAAAGCGAATCCAAATCCCGGAAACCACGGCCAGCGCGAAAAGACTGATCAGCAGCACCAGCACGTAGCGGCTGGTCCAGTAGGTCAGCATCGGTACTGTTTTGCTGTTAGCTGACTTCTTGAACACGCAGCATATACCCCATTCCCCTGACCGTGCCGATCTCGCCCTCATCTGCCGGCCAGTCCCGTAAAGATTGCCGCAGCCGTTTTACCGCCACATCAACCGCTCGATCTCCACCCTCATAATCCATTCCCCAAACGTAGTCCAGTAGTTGGTCCCTGGTAAACACCTGGTTGGGGTGGTGTATAAAAAAAGAAAGCAATTCCCAGTCGCGCGGCGCGAGAGGCACATACTTTCCTTTAACTGTGGCGTTGCGGGAAGTGAAATCTATGGCCAAACTTCCAAACTGAAAAAAATCCTGTTCTACCAGGAATGCCGGTCGCCTTAACACCGCCTTCACCCGGGCCACCACTTCTTCCGGATCAAAAGGTTTCGGTATGTAATCGTCAGCCCCCTGTTTAAAACCATGCAGGCGGTCCTCAACAGTGCCGCGTGCTGTAACCATAATCACGGGACAACTGCTTAGCTTGCGGATTTCATCCAGCACCGCCAGGCCGTCCCGCCCGGGCAGCATTAAATCCAGGAGGACCAGCAGCGGTTTGGTCTCACTAAACTTTTGCAGGGCCTCTTCTCCGTCAGCTGCAATTATGACCCGGTAGCCGGCATGCTCAAGATAGACCTTGAGCACCAGAGCAATGGAGGGTTCGTCTTCCACAACCATGATCGCCTGCATAATAGTGCCTCCTTATAATGACCTATTCATTATTTTTACGGCACCCTGCCTTATTCCTGCCTGGCTTTTCTTACATCTTTTACTATTCTGTATTACATTTTACTGTTTAATTATGTCGGTATTATGTCTAAGGAGACAAAGTCTTTGAGACCATGAAAAAAAGGGCTGCCTCCTGCACAGGGGGCAACCCTTTAGACAACCGGTTTAGTTTATTGCATTAAGTTGGCAATAGCCAGGGCTTGCTCGATGGTCAGCTTGCCGCTGACTGTGTAAACGACGCCAGCTTTTTGCCAGACCAGGCTAGAAATCTCACTCCTATTAGCTTCGCCTTGCGGAGTTTGGATAAACACACCCTGTGCGCCGGCCACGTCAACCTCTTGTGAAGAACCGCCGATATTGGGCACAACGAAAGTGTGCTGCCAGTCGTTAATTGACGCCAGTTGGCTGCGCAGGCTGTCCGGCAGGAAGGGCAGCGCCAGGAGCGCGTCCCTGATCTGGAGCACATCCGAGCCCGGCGCGACTAATTCAGGGCTCCTGCCCAGGCCGATGAAAATCCGGCTGCTATCCAGCCCCTTGTAATTGGCGGTAATTTGAGCAGGTATCTGGACTGTAAAGGTTTTACCGTTAAGCTCTGCCGGCAGAAGCTTCTCGCTGCCAAAGGTTTTTAAAATCTGGTTGGCATTTACGGTATCCAGGGTAAAGTTCAGAGTTCCGCCGGATTCCTTATAAATTTCCGGCTCATTGAAATTACCAGGCAGGACGGCTGGCAGGTTAAACTGGAAATCCACTGCGGCGCGCGCCTCTTCCAAGGAGGCCCTGCCTGACGCCTGGCTGCCGCTATACTCCACCTGGCCGAAGTTTTTGATATCAACCTGGCCGGCGCCCTCTCGAATGGCCTTCTCAATGCCGGCCAAATCGGACTGGGAAATGTTCACCGTTTTTACTTGTTCAACCCGGAAGATTGTAAGCAGTTCACTGGCGGCGCTGCGCACCGGAGCAAAACTCAGGCTGGCGGCCAGGGCTAAAAGCACTGCCGCGGCAGTAGCGGCCACACGGTATCTTGAAAGCATTTTCAAAACTCCTTTCCTGTTATCTGTTTTATTCTGTTTGATAGAACTGTCCTCAAAACGGCCCCAGGCAGCGCCGGCGTCAACATCTGACCGTTCCGGCGAGTAAAGGTACGTGGACAGCTTGGTATTGGTATAGGTTAGATTCTCCATTTCCCTTTGGAGCGTTTTCCGGCAAGTTTCACATAACTGCAGGTGTTCTTCCATTTCCGCTCTTACGGCGCCTGAAACTTCACCGTCCAGGAAAGCCTGCCAAGAGCCGGCATCATAACACATCGTGATCACTTCCTGTGAGTCTTAAATATTCTGACCTGAACCTGGCGCGGGCACGCGCTAGCAGCGTGCCGACAGAGGACTCTTTGACATCAATAACCCTGGCTATGGCAGCGTAATTCATACCTGAGAATTTTAAAAGAAGACAAGCCCTGTCTCTTTCCGGAATAAGTTCCAAAACCTTGCGGGTAAGGGCAAGTTCCTCTTCCCGCAAGGCAGCCGCCTCTGGCCCGGCTTCCACCGTCGCCGATAAAATCCCGGCGCCCACATCCCTGCGCCGCCTGCTGTTTTCGCTGCGCAGGTGGTTATAAGCGAGATTGGTTGCTACCCTGGCCAGCCAGCCCCCAAGGTTGGAAGATTCCCTGGGCGGAGTATTTAAAAGCCGGATAAACGCCTCTTGGGCAATGTCTTCAGCGTCAGTACGGCTGCCCAGCAGGCAGGTTAGCTGGCGGTATATTGCCGGATAGTGCCGGTAGAATAGCTCTTTAAACCCGGCCGGGTTATTAATGTGTTCGGTGGTTGTTGACGGCACTGCCACTGGACCTCCAATTGACGGTTTCATTTATATAACAGGTTCGAAAGCTTTTTTATGACAGTTAACTAAAATAAATTATATCACAAAAAAAAAGCCGGGTTTATCCCAGCCTGCCGTTACGGATTTATTGACTTTAATGGGAAAGATGTGCTATCATATGTTATATGCAGCATATTACATATGAAACACTTGACAGAAGTGAAGAAATATTCAGGGCGCTGGCGGACCGGACCAGGCTCCGCATCATTAAGCTTTTACTGCACGGAAGCGACGCGTGTGTCAGTGAATTGATGGACGCGCTTCAGCTGCCGCAATACAGTATTTCCCGGCACCTTTCAATTTTGAGGCATGCCGGGATAGTAGATGAGAGAAGAGAGGGAATCTGGAAATACTATTACCTGGCAGCAAAACAGTCCGGCTTTACTAATTATGTGATGGAAGCAATTCGAGCCGGTATAAACGATAAACTTCTTGAAACCGATATTAATTTGTTTATAAAGAGACTCGGACTGAGGGTTAACGGGAAGTGTGTGGTTGGCAGCGATAACCTTTAAATACAAGCAATAAACATGTTGCTGTTGCTGCGCCAGTAGCGGATGAAATCAGCGATGTAGGTTCGATTTCAATCAAACACGGCGCGTTAGCGCCGAATTGTTGAGGACATTGTAACATTTGTGCGACTAAAGTCGCACCTACATATTTAGGCAACCCACAAAGATATTTTCAGGATAGAATGGAAGGTGTTTCTTATGCCGAAAGTTTTAGAAAAAAAGATCAGGCAGCTTATAGCCATCGCCGCAAGCACGGCAGCTAACTGCCAGGTGTGACTGGAATATCATTATGTTAAAGCCCGTGAGGCAAACGCCAGCGAGGATGAAATCAAGGAAGCCATAGACATAGGGGAAATGGTTAAAGAAACTACTATAATGAAGAATCGGGAGCTTATCGATTTTCTTCTGAATGAAAACACACCTTCTAAAAACCCTTCTGATAAAAGTATTAAGTGACATACTACCGCTCATGCAGTACCAGCAGAGGATGAGAATCAGCGATGTAGGTTCGATTTCAATCGAACACGGCGCCTTAGCGCCTAACTTGTTTGAGGCACATGGGGACATTCCTCGTCAACAAAGGAATACCTGAATTGAGGTCTGTCCCCATTCCTCTGACGAATAAATTCGCACCTGCATTTATAAAGGCAGCCAGCGTTGTTTTTCATGGTAGATACATATATAACTTATGCAGCACTTTTGGGCAAAAATTTTTTGTCTCAACACTTGCGCATATGTGCATATGTGCTTATATATGGATGATAGGAGGTGAAATATTATGACGGAGGAAATTGTTATTTACGGCAGAGCGGGTTGCCCATTTACCGATCAAGCAATATCGGCCTATGGGAATAGAGCAAAATACTTCGACGTCAGGTCAGACAGTGAAAAATTACAGGAGATGCTCAAACTCTCAGACGGCGTACGGAAAGTCCCAGTGATTGTAGAAGGAGGAAACGTAACAATCGGTTATGGTGGCACCTGAGGGGTATGAAACAGATTCGATCGTTTGATCGGATACCAACGGCATTGATAACTGTAAAAACTCTGTGAAATGTTTCATACAACACCGGACGGGCAAGGCTGGCAGCCTTTGCTCAATCCTTCTTTCCACATAATGATGGCATCTTCATTGGTGTCTGTATAGTAACGTTTGCGTCTGCCCTTTTCTTTAAAGCCAAGCGAGGTGTAGAGGTTCCTGGCGGCGGCATTGGAGGGACGGACCTCCAGGGTCATACTGTTTATGCCCATCAAGATGGCCCGCCGGAAAATTTCAAGCATCAAGGACCTGCCAATACCTTTCATCCGGCAGTCCTTGCGTACGGCCACGTTGGTTATATGGGCTTCGTCAAGAATAAACCACATCCCGCCGTAGCCGATCACATCATTGCCGGCTACGGCTACTATGTAATGGGCAAAGCTGTTTTGCGTGATCGCGTATGTAAAAGCGCCGTATGACCAGGGCCTGCGAAATGAAACCTTTTCGATTTCCTCAACCTGGCTTAAATGCTCCAGTCGCATGTTTTCAAAGCTGACAGACAAGTATTTACCCTCCGGAAGTATTCTTTTTAAGCCAGGCTGTTTCAGCCTCGGAAAACCTGATGTACTGTGGGAGCAGGTCAAGAGGATCTGTTCCCAGGCCTTTCCTGAAAGCGTCCAAGCCCAGTTCAGCCACAGCCGCCCCGCGGGGGAAATTAGCTGAAAGAGGGGCGAATACAGCCAGTTCGCCCAGCCTTTCTTCTAACAGTGCGGCATAGGGAGACACCCCATCGCCCGCGAAAATGACCGGTCTTCCCAATTCCAGGAGAAGCTCAGCCAGTTGTTCCGGCTGCACGGCCATCGGGCCGGCCACTGTTATTTTGTTTGTATGATCGTAGACCGCTGTATATACCTCATTCTTGCGCGCATTCAAGACCGGACAGGTAAGTCCCTGCCGGCCGGCCAGGGGGTAAGCGAGCGTTTCCAGGGTAGATATGCCGATCACCGGCAAACCAAGCACCTGGGCCAGTGCTTTGGCGGTGCTCATACCTATACGCAAACCCGTAAATGAACCGGGCCCTCCGGATACCGCTATGCCTGCCAGGCTGTGGCGGCCGACTCCAGATTCTTCAAGAACAGCTTTGATCATTGGCAGCAGGTTTACCGAATGAGTCCTGTTGTTAAAAACCATGCGCTCAGCCAGGATCCCACCGTCACCCGCAACTGCAACCGCGGCCACCGGAGTTGCAGACTCAATTCCCAGCACGTACAACTACAATCAACTCCTCAACCAACTGCCTATATCTATCTCCCAGCGGCGCCAGGGTGATTTCACGTAAATCATCACCTTCCGGGCACCTGGTAATGGTAATATCCAGTCTGTCTGGTGGCAGTATTTGATGCACAATATCCGCCCATTCAACCAGGGTGACACCGCTGCCATAAAAATATTCCTCGTAGCCCAAATCCTCCATTTCCAGAGGGGAACAAAGACGAAATACATCCATATGGTAAAGTGGCAGCCTGCCCTGGTACTCGTTGATCAAAGTGAAGGTCGGGCTGGTGACAGGGTCTTCTATGCCCAAGCCGCGGGCCACTCCCTGGGCAAATATTGTTTTCCCGGCGCCGAGATCCCCGTACAAACAGACAACATCACCTGAATCCAAAAGAGAACCGATTTTTTCACCAAAACCGGCGGTTTCAGCGGCCGAAGAAGTTCTGAACAAGTACATAAACATTCAACTCCATAAACAAAACTAAAAATGTTTTGAGACAGGAGAACCGTC
>CAZIYV010000098.1:0-12852 GCA_964543575.1 uncultured Pelotomaculum sp. | reverse complement strand
CTGCAGAAGGACCGCCATATTTTGCATTTTTTCCTTTTTCCAGGGGTCTGCCCATGCAGCCTTATTGGCATGAAACCTGGTAGTGGATTCCAGTATGGTGGCAATAATGCGCAGGTTGTTCGCTTTTATTGAACTGCCGGTTTCTGTAATGTCCGCTATGGCGTCAACCAGATCAGGCACCTTTACTTCAGTAGCTCCGTAGGAGAATTCCACAGAAGCTTCAACACCGTTGTCTTTAAGGTATTTTTTGGTCACCTTAACCAGTTCAGTGGCAATTCTTCTACCTTTAAGATCCGCTACTGCCATAATATCACTGTCTTTGGCCACGGCAATTACCAGACGGATTGGATTAGATGTGCTTTTAGCATAGACCAGGTCGGCAACCTCTACCACATCCGCTTCGTTCTCAAGAATCCAATCCAGGCCGCTTATGCCGGCATCAAGCACCCCTTCATTGACATAACGGGGAATTTCCTGGGCTCGCATAAGAACTACTTCCAGCTCTGGATCGTTTACAGCGGGGAAGTAAGAGCGTGAACGTATGGTAAAATCAAAACCAGCCTGTTTAAACAGGTTAAAAGTAGCTTCCTGAAGGCTTCCTTTAGGCAAGCCCAAACGCAACTTCAAAATTAATTACCTCCTCTGCCAGATTTCACTGGGTCATGCTTACAATCTTAAAGTATACCTTCAGGTTTTCAGGGTGTCAATACAAGTGACAAGGTTGAGACATCAATAAGTTTTCATACCGTCCCAGTCAGCAGCCATACCTGAACGCCTCCGTCGGCAGTACCCAATCCCAATAGCCCATCTTCATTCAAAGCCATACTGTTAACAGGCCGGCCTATCCTGACCGCCCAGTCAGGAGAAGTGCTTTCAACCGGTGCTGTAAAACCAAAAAGATACCCCCCGGGTGTACC
Organism: uncultured Pelotomaculum sp.; assembly: GCA_964543575.1. GTDB lineage: Bacteria > Bacillota > Desulfotomaculia > Desulfotomaculales > Pelotomaculaceae > Pelotomaculum_B. The sequence goes on along the minus strand of CAZIYV010000098.1, from coordinate 11,935 downwards.
GGCTATCAGCGTATCGGTTGTCTCTCTAGCCAGGTTGCCGGCTATTAAAGCTGGTATGACGCTGCCTAAGTTATTCGTAGTCAACAGTGTTGTCAGCTGTCCTACTTCCATTACTCTCACAGAACCGTCCCCTCCTCCCCAGGCCAGTTCTTCTCCCTGCCCTCTGCTCAAATCACCTGCAGTTAATGAGGCTACAGAAGCGGGCAAGTTTAATAATACAGGTCCTTCTGCTAAGCCCCTCTCTGTATAAGTCAGCGTGAGCAGGCCTGAAGTGCTGTCATTTTTATAGGCCGCCACGATCAAAGGCAGGCTTCCCGGAGCACCCGGCACAGTGGTCACTTTCTGGGCCGGGCCAGGCAGTACCCTGATCGCCAGTATTTCAAGTTGTGGTTCTCCAGTTGTTCTCTCAACCACCCTGTAAATAAAAAGTGAGTCCCTGCCCTCCGAAGCGGCAATCACTTCCTGCCTGCCATCACCGTCTATATCCGACAGGTTGAGGTCAACAAAGCGGGCGCCCGGTTCCGGTTCAGTCTCCCACAGTTCGGCCAGCACACCCTGTCTAATACCGTAAATAACCAACCTGTCATCAAGTCCCAGTATAATATATTGCGGCGGTGCAACAGCCAAGCCAACGTCCAGGCTCAGAACCTGCGACCTGACCTCAACTGTCTGGCTAAGAACATATCCCGCATCGGAAGGGGTAAAAAGATAAAGATTTTTACCTGCCGCTGCCGCCAAATTCGGTCTTTCACCAAGCAGATTTCCCCAACCTACCAAAACAGGGCCATCGAGTCCCTCCCAAAACCATACTAGTTCAACGACAGACAGTGGCATCTTAAATCATTCCTTTTTATTTTAATATATACTACTGTCTGACCGATTTAAAAACGTAATATTACATACAATTTTTAAGACAAGTTGGGAAAGTCCATTTATTTAAATACTACGGTCTACCTTCAAACAAAAAGCGGTTCATTTGAACCGCTTTTTGTTACTTAATAAAATTAACCATCTTAATTTATCCGACGCTATAAATCAGGTTTTTACAATTATTCTCACATGTAATTTCAATTTTCTTTAAGATCAGACGGCCGTTTTCAACCTCAATTAATATGTCGTTTCCTTGCTTAATCCCAAGAGTTTTCATAATAGAGCGTGGGATTGTAACCTGACCGTCGGGAGTGACACAAGATAATTTTACCATGAAATCTCCCCTTGTTGCTGTAATTTCCGCCGGCTTATTTATTATAAATGGCCTTATAATTAATATCCAGGGGGTTTTATTGCAAGGTTATGTCGCTCTTTGCCGGACCCCTGATAAACAAGAACTTTATAGCTTGAATTTTTTTTAAAATGATGTAAGATACGAACAGTAATAATTTTTTATCGGTTAGGAGTGAGTTTAATTGGCAATATCCGGCAATATTCAAAAGCTTCTTGCCAAGGCTTCGTGGATTCGTAAAATGTTTGAAGAAGGAGAAAGGCTCAGGAAAATACATGGCTACGATAAAGTATATGACTTTACACTCGGCAACCCGGATGTCGAACCTCCGGACGCCTTTAAAAACGAATTAAAAAGGCTGGCCATGGAGCCGGTTCCGGGCATGCACCGCTACATGAGCAACGCCGGCTATCCTGAAACCCGCCAGGCTGTGGCTGATGTGCTGGCGGAACAAACATCCCTTTCTTTTAATAAAAATAATATTGTTATGACCTGTGGCGCTGGCGGAGCGTTAAACGTGGTACTAAAAACCCTCCTGGACCGGGGCGATGAAGTGATCATTCTGTCCCCTTATTTTGTGGAATACAAATTCTACATTGATAACCACGGCGGCGTTGTTAAAGAGGCGCCAACCACTTCTGAATTCAAACTGGATCATGACGCGATCAGCAAAGCCATAACTCCTCTGACCAGGGCGATAATTATTAATAGCCCCAATAACCCGACCGGAGTGGTTTATGACAGTGATTCTCTTGATGAACTTGGCAGATTAATTACAGTTAAAGAGAAGGAACTGGGAAACCCTATCTTTGTAATTTCTGATGAACCATACGCGAAAATTGTATATGACGGCATCAAAGTGCCCAGTGTATTTACCCGCATTAAAAACAGTATAGTTGTAACCTCCCACAGCAAGGACCTGGCTCTTCCCGGAGAACGCATTGGCTACATAGCATTTTCACCGTTGATCGAAGATGCCTTATTACTGATGGAGGGACTTGTTTTCTGCAACCGCACTCTAGGTTTTGTGAATGCTCCCGCGTTAATGCAGCGTATCGTGGCGGGACTGCAGCGTGAGAGCGTGGACATCGGCATGTACCAGGAAAAAAGAGATATCCTTTACAATAGTCTTATTGACCTGGGCTTTAAAATGGTTAAGCCGCAGGGCGCTTTTTACATGTTCCCCGCCTCTCCTATCCCGGATGATGTGGCCTTTGTCATGGCCGCGCAAAAACACAATATTCTGCTGGTGCCCGGCAGCGGCTTCGGAGCGCCGGGATACTTCAGGATCTCATATTGTATCGATAAGCAGATTATTCTTAACTCCCTGCCGGCTTTCAAGACACTGGCCCGCGAGATGGGCATGATCTCCTGACCTCTGTTAATAATACAGAAATAAGCGCCCCGGGCTGATTAAACCCGGGGCGCTAAATATATCAAACATGGAATGCCATCATAGATATCTCAAGAGGAATGAGACGAGAGAACCGTCCCCTTGTCTCACTTGGCCACAGCGATAAAAAACCATATGATCATAATTGCCTCTATAGCCAGCTTTAATACCACTCCACCCATAAATCCAATTATGGTACCCATACCAACCCGAAAAGCTTTTTCAAACGGCCGCTTGTTATAAAGTTCTCCCGCTACAGCCCCGATGAATGGTCCGAAGATTAAGCCAAAAGGACCAAGTATTATAACACCCAGCAGACCGCCCAGGACGCTGCCCCAGGCAGACTCCTTCGAACCGCCGTAACGGTTGACACCCCATACACCCGCCAGGTAATCAATAAAAAATATTAATGCCACAGCTAAACCCTGACCGAGAAAAAATGTCCATGGGAGGTTGTTGAACTTTACCAGCAGGCCGTAAAAAAGCATACCCAGCCAGATCAAAGGCGCTCCCGGCAGAGCGGGCAGCAGTGTGCCGAGAACCCCTGCCACAAAGAAAATGACGGCTATAATCATTCCCAAAATGGACATAGCACTAACCTCCTATTATATTTATATATATTATACGACAAAAAAGACCACTTAAGTGGCCCTTTTCTCATTATTATTTCATTAAATTACATCATTTGTTAAATCAATATTTACTGTTCTGCGTTTTCTGATAATCCCTTCCATCCTGCCTGCCACTTTTCTGGCGCACCCTGCAGATTCACCGGCATGGATCCTGTAATGCCGGCTTATTTTTGACAGTGCTATAAAAGCCAGCGCAGCCGCTCCAAAGCCGGCAATGGTCCTGTAAGACAACATTTTAAACGCCCCCTTTCCCCAGACTCTTTAACTATATATTTTCCCCGGGCGTTATATCTATACACAAAATAACCTTTCCTGCATTATCTCTTTTTCGCCGATATAATCTGCCTGCCGCCAACCGAATTCAGCTCAGGGCTGCTGAAGCCGGCCTCGACCAGCCATTCACCATACTCAGCAAAGGTCCAGGTGCCGCCGTTTTTCGTATTGACCAGCATGTTGACACCAAAAACCGCAGCCATCGGGTTGCTCCCTCTGACAAAATCCACGATATTTGTTTTCCCGTCTGTTTTAAGTACAGCAGCCACCTTTTTGAAAAGCTCCCTGTTTTCCCGTTCACCGAATATGTGACAGATGTTTCCCAGGAAGGCCAGGTCATAAGGACCCGGAGACAGGCCAAGGTTAAAATCCCCAGCGAACATTTCAATATTCTCATTCTCATTTAGAAACCTTGACATATACTCAACAACATGGGGCAAATCCTGTACAGTAACCTTCGCGCCGCTTGCCGCAAAGGCTCTTGCGTAAGTCAGCGGGCCTCCGCCGATGTCCAGTACCTTTGGTGAATCCCCTGAGCCTGCCAGGCAGAAACCGGCGATAGTCAAAGCATTTTCCCTGGCGCTGTGGCCCATTGCCGCCATGAAATATTCCGTGTTTTCCTGACCGGTTTCCCTTGGAAAAGGCTGGCCTGACCGGATGACCTCAGGCAGGTGGATCCACGAGTTGGTGACATTATAGCGGTGCATAAAAGAAAAACCTGTGTAGTTGGGAGATTCCTTATTATATAGCATATTTACAGCTTCTTCACTAAGCCTCAGCTTATTTTCGTCCTTTGAGAGGTACCCAAGAGCCTCTAACGCTTCAGTAACCACCCAAACCGCCCTGTTGTCGGCACTTATCTCCAAAGCCAATTCGTCAGCTGTCATTGGATTTTTGGCAAGCTGTTCAATAATACCTGTTTTCACCGCGGCGCCTATAATCAAAAGTTCCTGCGGTGCGATTAATACTTGAACATTGGGCATTTGCAGGCACCTCTTTCTCTTTATTCTAAAAGATCATAACACTGTATTTTTCCCTCTGTCCACTTAAAACAACAACGTAACTCTGCATATGCGCTCAAGTGAAACAGGCCCTAACCGATCAGCTTTTTTTATCCGGGGGCGAGGCTGCTTTGGCCTGGGCTAAATATCGGGCTATTCCAGCATGAATGGACCAGGCTATTTTATTCTGGTAAACGGGGTCGAGCATTAATTTTTCTTCCTGGGGATTGCTGATGAACCCTATTTCTATAATGACGCTGGGCATTTTTGTCATCCTGTTGGCGAAATAATCTACCTGTTTTGGTTTACGGCCGGGGTTTTCCAAAAAGCGGTTAAGTTCCTCCTGAATTGCCGCAGCCAGTTTTTTGCTTTCTTCCGATCCCGGCTGGGAAAAAGTCTGTGCCCCGTCCTCCCGCCTGTCCGGGAAGCTGTTTACATGGATGCTCAAAAAAAGGTCAGCGTTATTTTTGTTGGCCAGTTCCACCCGTCGCGTTAAATCCTGGACCTTGATTTTATACTGGTTCTGCATATCTTGATCGCTTAAATCACGATCACTTTCCCTTGTGAGCAGCACCTCGGCGCCGGACTGGCGCAGCGTTTCGGCCAACTTTTTAGAAACCTCCAGAACAATCTCCTTCTCATGAATACCTGAGCGGCCCAGCGCGCCCGGGTCTTCTCCTCCGTGTCCGGGGTCAATCACTATGAGTTTATTGGCTAACACCCAGGACAGGGCTGCAATGCTGCGTTCCTCATAACGTTCTTCTACAGCCCGGAAAGACAGTAAAAAAACCAATAAAATAATCAATAAAAAAAACAAGAGAAACAGACCGTTCTTTTTTCTTAAAACGACAGTGCGAAAAGGCATATCCTTTAAACCATCCTTCCCAAAATAATTCCGGATAGCCTCTTGAATTAAAACCATGCCAGCCTTTTTAAGAAAAGTATGCCGGGTCTGTTTAAAATATGTGCACCCGTTATTTTAAGTCGCGCAGACTTATAAGCAGTTCTCTTTTAACCTTGTGGCAGTTGTCAATGAGTTTTTCAATATCCTTTTCCCCAGCGTTATCAACGTGAACTCCAACCACCGTCAGCACCTGGCTGCCCCAGGCTTTTGCTATTTCCTCCGCGACCGGCTTAGCGATCAGATCGTCCTTATGCCCCGGTAAAGGAATAACAATGGTGCTGCAGCTAACCTGTTCAGGGTCGGCCAGACTTGGCCGTGGCGTACTTATAGCGATAGCGCCAAGGTGCGGCTTTTCCCCGCCGAAAATTTGCGCCACCAGGCCTTCTTCCGTAATGGTGGCGATAAGTGTAATCTTATACTTCCCCTCACCCGCTGAAAATACTTTCTGCTTGATCAATGATTTCCTCTCCTCCTAAAGAACTCATGTTTTTCGCATAGTCAATGAAATATCCGGCACAATATAGATACTATGCACAGTACCGCTGAACAGCCGGAATTACTGCCCGTTAAAAACAAGAGCATGTCACTGGAAATGATCTACAAACCCATTGGCAAGGAATTAGCAAAACTTGAAAAAGAACTGGCCGGGGTTTGTAATGTTCCTGAAATACAGCCTTTCGTGGGTGGAGGGAAAAGGCTTCGCCCTGCCCTGGTCTTACTCTCCTCCCTTTTCGGAGACGGTCCCTGCGCCAAAGTCGCCAGACTGGCCACTGCGGTTGAAACACTTCACCTGGCAACACTGGTGCATGATGACATTATTGATCATGCTAAAAGCCGCCGCGGTGAAAACACCATCAACACAGTACGCGGTGAGCATACCGCCCTTCTGACCGGCGATTATCTCTACGCTATCTTTCTGGAAAGATCGTCCGGCCTGGGGGAACTCGCGCTGCAAAGCCTGTCGGGTGCGCTTAAAGACATGGTTCAGGCAGAATTCGCTCAACAAAAAGATCTTTTTAACTGTGCGACCGATCAAAAGAGGTATCTGCAGCACACTTTTAAAAAGTCAGGATCATTCCTCGCCTGCTGCTGTAAACTGGGCGCTTGCCTGGCCGGAGCGCCAATGAAAACTGTGCTTGCCTTAGAAAAGTTCGGCTTACATGCTGGAATATCCTTTCAGATTACAGATGATCTCCTGGACTTTAAAGGCCATCCGGACACACTCGGCAAACCGGTCGGGCAGGATATTATGCAGGGTGTGCTTACCCTGCCTGTAATCCATGTCCTGTCCAACAGCCCCTCCGGGGCTGAAATACGCGACTTAATCGCTAAGCGGGACCTGCATCCCGACAGTCTTGAATTTATAACCAAAGCCATGATGGAAGCAGGCTCGCTGTCGTACACGGCTGCGCTGGCAAGACGTTACACCTATCTGGCCGGCCGGATCCTGTCAGCGCTTCCCGCTGACTCCGCAAGAGACAGCCTGGCTGCTTTGCTTGAGTATATTACAACAAGGGAATGTTAAAATTTGAATCAAATTGCGCTGAAGCCTGAAGTTACGGGACTGATCAGGATATTAAGAATTATGCCTGTTATAGCCTCAACAGTTTGCTCTTTTGCTTTGGGGGTTGGCCTTGCTTTAGGATCTATGGAACTTGAACTGCTTAACCTGCGGCACGTGACTCTGATTGTTGCGGCGGGTTTGACGATGCACAGCATTACTGGCCACGCCTATAACGAATTACAGGACTGGCGGTCCGGCACCGACAAGTTTAGTCCCGGTATTTTATCAGGCGGCGCCGGTGTGATTACAGACGGCCTGCTGGATGAAAAAAAACTTCAACTGGCGGCACTGGCAGGAATACTGCTTCCGGTGTTGGCCAGCTTGTACTTCATCAGCCTGCGGGGTCCTTACGTCCTTATTTTCCTGCTTATCGGCATATGGGCCAGCCTGGCCTACTCTATACCCCCTCTCATGCTGTCGTACAGGCCTTTGCTGGGGGAATGGGTGGCCTTGTTTCCCGGTTTTTTAGCTTGCACTGTGGGCTCCTTTTACATACTTACCGGCAGTCTCAACTGGCAGATTGTCACCGCCGGTACCATCCACGGCCTTTTAACTCTCGGCTGGATCATGCAGCACCACCTTCCTGACATCGGGGCCGATCTCAAGGCCGTGCCAACTAAGCTTACCACCCCCGCTTTTGTTTATAAAAAATGGGGTGCTGGCAAAGTCAGGCTGGTACCCGTCGCTTACTTTATCCTTGCCGCGCTGGCTGGTGTGGCAGGAGGTTTCTTCTTTAAACCTATTTTTTACCTGACTATAATTCCATCATCTTTTTGCGCATATCTGGCCGTGACCACCGATCTGTTTTCCGTAGAATCAATAACAAAGCGGGAAAAAAGGATGATCACTGTTTCAACCTGCTTCGCCGTGACAATCTCACTTCTGATGGGCCTGGGGTTTTAAACTGCGATTTTCACGCCCTGGATTTGACCTGTAACGACTGGCTGAGCAATATGCCGGGGAGTTGTCTCAGCAGCCAACGGTAGTATTGGCGGTACCCAATGCGCCCCTGTAGTACTTCCAGAGACTTTTGAAACGGCTCACTGGTATTAAAATAAATCCCGAAAAGGACCCCGGGAAAGCTGCGGAAACACCGCGCAATCATAAGAGCCGCACCTAAATCCGCCCCAAACGATTGATAACAATTACGCTCATAGAGCATTAAGCTCTGCCTGCTTAAGGTGGATCCGTTTTTAATCAGGAATGATATAGCAGCGGCAGCGAGGCGACCGGAAGCGACAGCGTAGCGGATACCTTCTCCGGTAAGGGGATCGGCGTAACCTGCGGCGTCTCCAACCAGGATGATCCGCTCGCACGCGGCAGGTCGCCGGTAACCTCCGATTGGTATGCTGTGCCCCTTAATATCCAGGCTATTAACCCCCATTTTATTCATAAATTGGTTCAAGGCTCCTCTTATATCTGATATTTCGGAAATCCAGCCTCCAACCCCTACAGATAGACTGTTTCTTTTTGGAAAGACCCAGCTATAACTCATCGGCAGCGGTCCGTAATGAATCTCTATTTCCTTGCTGCCGCAAATATCTTTCTCGCCAGCAGGAATATCGGCACACACACAAAAGGCAAGCTCGCCCTTTTTATAGGGGGACCTTACTCCTTTGGCAATAGTGCTGTTTACTCCATCGGCGCCGACCAGGATTTTCCCTGCATAAACGGCAGCCTCGGTCCGCACAGTCACGCCACTGGCATCAATATTGAAAGAAGTAACTTTTGCTCCCTGTTGCAGGTCTGCCCCGGCCTTGAGCGCCTGTTTAACCAGCCAGAAATCAAATGAATCCCTTGCAACCACAACCATAAAATCTTCTTTTGTACGGGCTGCCATGCTTTTATTTTCATAAAAACTGCGAAAAGAAGTATACCTTGCTTCTACAATATCTGCTGGGATGGGCATATCCAGCAGGCCTGCAGCTGCGGACGTCACCCCCCCGGCACAAGGCTTGCAACGAGGCATCTGTTCTTTTTCCAAAATTAAAGTTTTAAGGCCTGACCTGGCACAGTCCCTGGCAGTTATAGCTCCTGCCGGACCTCCGCCTACGACGATCACGTCATATTTCATTTAACTAATACCTCCCTGATAACGGGTATATTATGCCACAAAAAACAGCCGGGTATATTACTAACCGGCTGAAAAGTGTTAAAGTATTTCTGTTGTTTTAAAGCGCCCGGCCCGGCAGTCTTTTATCCCCAACCCGCCGGGTCAGTTTTTCACGATCAAAATATTCAAGAAGGGGCAGGGCGTACTTACGGGAGGTCTGCAGCAGGTCACGGACTTCACCAACAGTGATTTCACCTTTCTCACGCAGATACCCAACAACCTTTTCCCTGGCTTCACGCAAAACTTCTTTAAGAAAATATAACTCCTCTGCTATTCTTACCAGTTCACCGGTCCTCAGCAGATATTGCAGAAGCTCGGCGCCGGAAGACTCACTTAGACCGGCGGACTTGCTCAGTTCAGCCCAGGAAGGTGGTTGGAAAACAGCTTCTTTCATCATCCCCCTGATATTCAGCATGGTTTTTTCCAGATCATCATTGGGTCTGGGGTTAAACGACTTAAGCGCAACAGATTGCGGCATAACCTGTAAAAAGCCGCCCTTTTCCATTTCCACCAGCAACAGCTGAAAAGCCTTGTTGTTGATTGTCTGGAACCGCCGTGAGCGCAGTTCCTCTTTCGGGTATCCCTCTCTCAGGGGAAATTCACTGTGATAAGAGGCCAACAAACTCTTTATCTCATCCACCCACCGGGTGTAAATATCTATTGAAACCAGGTAGGTTTTTCCTTCCCCGCTTATACGTTTGATTTTGTTTTCCAGGGCCAGCTCTGCGGCAGCCTCCTCCACTTCTTTTTCCAGAAGTCCTGTGCCTGCCGCCACACCGGCGGGCATAAGCAGGTCAGGAGTTCCCTGGAGATAGTGCTCCACTATCTCAGACGGCGTACCTCTCTCACGGGTTTCCAGCGCGCCCAGCACTTCCTGGCGAAAACGCTTGTGCTTGCGCCTGGGTAAGGGGTCGATTACAGTTCCCCCTCCTATTGTGCGCATCGGTGAGTAAGAACGGATTACGAAACGGTCACCTTTGGCCGCCACTGTCGCCTCTTCCAGTTCTATTTGGGCGTACGCCAGTGAGCCGGCCGCCAGCTCTTCCCTGTCCAGGAGTACCACCCGCCCCAGAGTTTCCCTGGTGCCAAGATAAAAACGCACCCGCGCCCTGTTTTTAAGTGTCTTGACAGCGCTTTTTAAAAGCAATAGCCTTACATCCAGGCGCAGCGACGGTATGACTTTTTTAGGTCCTGCCACTACACTGCCCCGCTCAATCTGTTCAACTTCCAGCCCGGCCAGGTTAACCGCGACTCTTTGGCCCGCCTGCGCAGAGTTAACCTTATGACCGTGCACCTGGATGGAACGCACTCTTGAAGTCAGTCCCTGGGGCTGTACTTCAACGGCATCACCTACATGAAGGGCGCCGGAATGCAGGGTTCCAGTCACAACTGTGCCAAAGCCCGTTATAGAAAATACCCTGTCCACCGGAAGCCTTGGCAGACCGGTGCCAACCCGCGGCTGGGTCACTTCGGCAATTCGCTCGATGGTTTCCAGCAATTGCGGGATGCCCTCTCCGGTTACCGCTGAAACGGTGATAACAGGCGCGTCATCTAAAACCGTATCCTTTAAAAAATCCCTGATATCTTCTTTAACCAAACCAAGCCATTCCTCATCCACCAGGTCGCACTTGGTCAGCACCACAACTCCTTTCTTTACCTGAAGAAGCTGTATAATATCAAGGTGCTCCCTGGTCTGAGGCATAACCCCCTCATCAGCGGCGACCACCAGCAGCACCAGGTCAAAACCACCCGCGCCGGCCAGCATGTTTTTAATAAACCTTTCATGCCCGGGCACGTCAACAATACCGGCGCTGCGCCCGCCCGGCAGGGTAAGGGAGGCAAACCCCAGTTCTATGGATATGCCCCGCTCTTTTTCTTCCTTTAAGCGGTCCGTGTCTACTCCGGTCATGGCCCTGATCAGGGCTGTCTTGCCGTGGTCTACGTGTCCCGCTGTGCCAATAATGAGGTGTTTCAGGTCCGGCGCCTCCCGTTTATTTTTTTAATACTTCATTCATCGCTTCAGTTAATAATGGAAATTCATTGTCTTCAATAGTCCGGACATCCAACAGGAGTCTGTCCTCCTGCACCCTACCCAGCACTGCCGGCAGTCCATGGCGCAGCGCTGCCTGCAGCTCGCCCGCACTCATTTCCAGTGGTGATACCGCCACTACCGACGTGGGCAGATCCGCTACCGGCATGGCTCCACCCCCTACTGCAGAGGTTCCTTTTTCTACTTTGATCGCTGCTTTATCTCCAATTTTACTTTTCAATACAGCGGACAATTTCTGGGCCTTTTGCTCCAGCTCGTCCACTGTCGAGGTCAGCATTTTTAATGTTGGTATCTTTCTTATTGCGCCGGCCTGATCCAGGTATTCCCTTAATGTAGCTTCCAAAGCAGCCGCCGTCATTTTATCTATGCGCACAGCCCTGGTCAGCGGGTTTTTTTTCATTTTTTCAATGTAGTGCCTTTTGCCGGCGATAATACCGGCCTGCGGGCCGCCGAGCAGCTTGTCGCCGCTGAATGTGACTACATCAGGACCGGCCCCGACAACCTCCTGCACTGTTGGTTCCGGAGGCAGCCCGTAATTGCTCAGATCGACCAGGAAACCGCTGCCCAGGTCGGACATGACCGGGAGGGAAAATTCGCGCCCGATCTCGACCAGTTCACTTACAGTCGTTTCTCTGGTAAATCCGATGATCCGGTAATTGCTGGTATGAACATGCAGCAGCAAAGCGGTTTCCCCGCTTACCGCCTTTATATAGTCTGCCGGATAAGTTTTATTGGTGGCGCCCACCTCCACCAAACGCGCGCCGCTCTGTGCCATTACTTCCG
>CAZIYV010000097.1:0-12859 GCA_964543575.1 uncultured Pelotomaculum sp. | reverse complement strand
CCAAGGAAGAACACACGCACGGCACTGGTCACTCCGTTGGATCTGGTTTCCACGCTTAAGAAAAAAGAATTGCTCGACAAGGTTTAACGGATTAAGTTTAAAATGTTTTAAAGTGTTGTTTAGGGGGGAATATGATATTCCCCCCTAATTCTTGATATATGGGGACATTCCTCAACCCCAAAGACAGACTCAAAATAGAGGTGTGTCCACTTTCCGCTGTCGAATTATTCGCACTCTAACGTCATATTATTCTGAGTAGACGTAAAAACAAATTTTGGAGATGTGTTATATGCATGAGTGGGCTTTAGCGGAATCAGTTGTTGCAACAGTGCTTAAGGAGGCTGAAAAAGAAAACCTGAAAGAAATTATGCGGGTAAAGGTCATGGTGGGCGAACTGCAGCAGATAGAGCTGGAGGTGTTCAGTTTCGCCCTGGAAAGTATCTTAGAACAATACAGCGACACCTTGCATATGGATAAGATCAACCTTGAAATCGCTAAAAGTATTTTGAACTGCAAAGTTTGCGCAGAAAACTGGTACTACAGCGACTCCCTGAAAGAACTGCCGGAGGAAGAGTCAGAAGCCATCCACTTTGTTCCGGAAGTTGCCCATGTTTATGTCAGGTGCCCCCGCTGCGGCAGCCCTGATTTTGAAATAACAAGCGGGCGCGGAGTTTGGATAGACTATATCGAAGGTGAGAAATAATGGATCCAAGACCAACAATTATTAATAAGCGATTCCAGCATGTGAAAAATATCATAGCGGTCTCAGGAGGCAAAGGCGGTATCGGCAAAAGTCAGACAGCTGCCAGCCTGGCGTTATGCTTGTCCAGGCATAACTACCGGACAGGTTTGCTGGACCTGGATTTTTGCGGCCCTTCGACCCACGTTATACTCGGGATTGAAGGAATTTACCCGGTAGAAGAAAAAGGTATTCTCCCGCCGGATTTTAGCGGCATCAGCTTCATGTCAATCATTTATTACACCGGAAATCGCCCTTCCCCGCTGCGGGGCAGTGAGATTTCCAACGCGATCATAGAAATATTGGCCATAACCCGCTGGGAGGAACTGGACTACCTGATCATAGACATGCCCCCGGGTACCGGTGATCCGGTGCTGGATGTAATCCGCTTGATTAAAAGGGTCGAGTTTCTGCTTGTGACCACTCCGTCCAGGGTGGCTCATGAAGTTTTAAAGCGGGAGCTAAAGGTATTAAAAGAACTGGAAATCCCTGTCATAGGCATACTGGAAAACATGAAAACCAGGGAGCGTACACTCGCTTTGGAAGATCTGCGCAACCTGCAGGTCTCCTTCCTTGGCTCCATTGATTTTGATCATAACCTGGAAGACGCCCTGGGCAGTCCGGAAAAGCTTCTGAAAACAAACTTTGCCAGGCAGCTGGATCAAATAATTAGCTCTAAAATAATTAATTGTTAGCGATGTAGGTTCGATTTCAATCGAACAAGGCGCGTTAGCGCCGAACTGCTTGGCATTCTTCAGTGGGGACATTCCTCGGCTATTAAGTAGTACCCCAAATAGAGGTGTGTCCCCGTTCATTAGCCGGTGTGTCACCATTCCTCTGACGAATAAATTCGCACCTACATTTTTAGACAGCCCAGAAAGTTAAGAATAGAGTAGTTAAATGGCGTGGAGGTTAGTGATAATGACACGGGCAACCCGGTACCATATAGTCATAAAGGGTGTTGTCCAGGGGGTGGGTTTCCGCCCCTTCGTTTACAATTTGGCGCGGCTCTGGAACATTAAAGGCAGTGTTTTAAACTCCTCAGGTGGCGTGATCATCGAAGCTGAAGGAGAAGAGCGGAACTTAGCCAGTTTTTTAAGCGAACTGAGAGAGAACCCGCCCAAGTTATCCCTGATTACCGATTATAAGATATATGAGCTCCCGTCTTGCGGGTATACGTCTTTTAAGATACTGTCCAGTGATTCCGGCGCGGATAAGGAAGCCCTTGTTCCACCTGACGTTGCTACCTGTCCGGAATGCAGGAAAGATCTATCTGATCCTGCTGACAGGCATTATTTTTATCCTTTTACCAACTGTACCAACTGCGGACCCCGTTTTACCATAACCAAAGAAATTCCCTATGACCGGCCTTATACAGCCATGTCTATATTCCAAATGTGTGACTGCTGCGCCAGGGAATACAATGATCCGGCCGACCGGCGCTTCCACGCCCAACCGGTGGCCTGCCCGGTTTGCGGGCCGCACGTGGAATTAGTGGACCGTAAGGGCAAAAAGGTTGCCGGAAAGGAAAACTGGCTTCAAGCCTGCTGGGATGTGCTGCGGGATGGGAAAATCCTAGCCTTCAAGGGACTGGGCGGCTTTCACCTCACCTGTGACGCTATGAATAGAGAGGCACTGGAAGTTTTACGGCAGCGCAAGGGGAGAGAACACAAGCCTTTCGCTGTAATGTGCCGGGATTTAAATACAGCACAAAAATACTGCCTGGTTAATAAGTATGAAGAAATACTGCTGAATTCTCTCCAGGCGCCTATAGTAATCCTGCCGCGCAATTCCGGCGCCGCCCTGCCGCAAGAACTGGCGCCCGGGTTAAAAACTCTGGGAGTAATGCTCCCCTACACCCCGCTTCATTTTCTGCTTTTTACCGGGCCATTCGATCTGCTGGTCATGACCAGCGGCAATTACACCGGTATGCCGCTGGTTAAGGATAATGACCAGGCGTTAGATGAACTGGGGGAAATCGCCGATTACCTGCTCTGGCACAACCGCAGCATCGTCAACCGCTGCGACGACTCCCTGATCCGCGTCATCAACAATGAAACCCATATTCTCCGCCGTTCAAGAGGCTACGTGCCCCATCCGGTCACAGTCAGGCGCGGTGTCCCCGCACCGGTCATTATCGGTGTGGGCGGCGAAATGAAAAACAGCTTTTGTCTTTTAAAAAAAGACCAGGCTTTTATGAGCCAGTATATAGGTGAAATCGACAGCCTGGAAGGAGAAGAAAACCTTTTTACCAGCCTGATTAATTTTCAGAAGCTGATAGGTGTAACGCCTGAAATTGTCGCTTATGACATGCACCCCGGTTACGCTTCTGCTCAGGTAGCCCGTCGCATACCGGCCCTGACCTTTATTGAGACGCAGCACCACCACGCGCATTTTGCCAGCTGCCTGGCGGAAAATGGCATAGAAGACGAAAAGGTTATCGGCGTCATTCTTGACGGCACGGGTTATGGCACGGACGGCACACTCTGGGGCTTTGAAATAATAACTGGTGATTATAGCGGCTTTAAAAGAAGATGCCACCTGGCCGCCGTTCCCCTGCCGGGCGGTGAGATTGCAGTCAGGCAGCCCTGGCGTACCGCTGTGTCATACCTGCTCACATTTTTAGGCGACGCGGGAAAAGAGGCGGCCAGGGAAATTTTTAAAGATAAAAATCTCCCTGTGATCGAAAAGATGATCGAAAAAAGCTTTAACGCACCCCTCTCTTCGAGCTGCGGCAGGCTTTTTGACGCTGTTTCAGCCATATTAGGGTTGTGCTTGGAAAACCATTACGAGGGGCAGGCGGCAATCGAACTGGGTGAAATAGTCCTGGCAGGCACGGCGGCTGATCTCCTGCGGCCTTATCCCTATGAAATAGAAACAGGGATTATCCAGCCGGAGAAAATGCTGGCGGAAATTATCAGGGACATGGCAGCGTGTACACCGGTGGAAATCATCTCCACCCGGTTTCATAAGACTTTGGTTAAAATCATATTTACAGCGGTTCAGGAAATCAGCCTGCTGACCGGCCTGAAAAAGGTTGCGCTCAGCGGTGGTACCTGGCAAAATCCCTATCTTTTCCGTTCAGTAAAGAACCTTTTAATTACAAACGGCTATCAGCCGCTTTATCACCACCAGGTACCAGCCAACGACGGCGGAATAGCCCTGGGTCAGGTCATGATTGCACACTGGAGGTGGCTTAAAAAATGTGTTTAAGTATACCGGGCAAGATAGTTGAAGTAAATTTTATTGAAAACTGGGCTATCGTGGAAAGCTTTGGCGTTCAGAAGAAAATAAGCATCACTTTAGTTGACGAAGAGATTGAGCCGGGAGACTACCTGATGGTTCATACCGGCTATGCTATCGGTAAGATTGACCTGAACGAGGCTGAAACGACAATTAAGCTGTGGGAGGAGATTCTGCTTGCTGAATAGTATGCGTAATCCGGCTTTGGGACAAAAAATAGTATCTAAATTGCCCTCCCTGGCGGAAGAAGCCTCCCGCCGCCTGGGGCGCCCGCCTGTGCTGATGGAGGTGTGCGGAACCCACACCATGGCAATTGCCAAAAGCGGAATCAGGAGTCTGCTGTCCGGATATCTGGAGCTAAGAAGCGGCCCGGGCTGTCCCGTTTGTGTTACCGACCAGGAAGACATAGACAAAATGATCGCCCTGGCAGGTCAGCCGGATGTTATAATTGCCACTTTTGGTGATATGCTGCGGGTGCCGGGGACTGGCTCATCCCTGGAAATAGAGCGCGCCCGCGGAGCCAGGGTGGAAATATTTTACTCACCATCTGACGCGGTGGTCTTTGCTGCCGGGCACCCTGAAAAAGAAATCGTATTTCTGGGTGTTGGCTTTGAAACCACTATACCAGCTGTAGCCTTGAGTTTAGACATGGTACTAGCCCAGAATCTGCGAAATTATTCTATCCTTTCATCACACAAACTGGTCCCGCCGGTGATGGAAGCCCTTCTTGACGACCAGGATCTAAAAATAGACGGCTTTATCCTGCCGGGACATGTGTGTGCGATAACCGGCAGGCAGGCCTTTGACTTTATCTCCGGGAAATATCTTATTCCAGCCGTTATAACCGGATTTGAACCTGTCGACCTGCTGGAATCGATTTATCTTCTACTGCAGCAAATAGCTGGCGGCGATGCCCAGACTATTAACGGCTACACCCGGCTGGTGCGGGAGGAAGGAAATAAAAAGGCCAGAGTGATAATGGAAAAATATTTTGAAACCGCTGATGCGCGCTGGCGCGGTTTTGGCCTGGTGCCCCAGAGCAGCCTGGCCCTTAAAAAGCAGTATTCTTTTTACGACGCGGCGAACAGGTTCCCGCTGCAAGTCCCCTCTTCCCGCCCACTTAAAGGATGCGCCTGCGGTGATATTCTAAAAGGAAAGCTGACCAGCCCCGAGTGCCCTCTATTCGCCAAAGAGTGTACCCCGTTAAAGCCGGTAGGTCCCTGCATGGTTTCTTCCGAGGGGGCCTGCGCTGCTTATTATCAATACGAATGGGCGGCAAAGTGAAAGGGAGTGAAAAAATGAGCAACACAAAAGAAAATGAATTGATTTTGCTCGCTCATGGTGACGGTGGGCTTCTGACTCACCAGCTTCTTGAAAAATACTTTTTGCCCGGTTTCAGCAATGAGCTGCTGGACGAACTAAGTGACGCCTCAGTATTCAGCCTGCAGGGCGGCCGCATAGCTGTCAGCACTGATTCTTTCGTGGTAGACCCGATTTTTTTTCCGGGCGGCGACATAGGCAAACTGGCTGTGTGCGGCACTGTCAACGATATTTCTGTAAGCGGAGCCACACCCCTCTACCTTACCGCTTCCTTCATTCTTGAAGAGGGTTTCCCATTGGGCGACCTGGCCAGGATTGTTGCTTCCATGTCGGAAACTGCAAATGAGGCGGGTGTGAAAATTATTGCCGGTGATACCAAGGTTGTCGGCCGGGGGCAGGCGGATAAAATATTTATAACTACCACAGGCATAGGATTCCTGCCGCCCCAGGTCAACCTGGGCTACCGCCGGTTAAAGCCGGGTGACAAGGTACTGGTCAACGGCAGTCTGGGCAACCACGGCCTTTCTATTCTGCTCCAGCGTGAGACCCTGGGACTTGATGTTGAGGTCACAAGCGATTGCGCTCCCTTAAACCTGATTATTGAAAAACTGTTAAAACGTTACCAACACATTAAAATAATGCGAGATTTAACCAGGGGCGGCCTGGCCACAAACGCCAAGGAAATCGCCCTGGCCGCCGGGGTCGACATCTGGCTGGAGGAGGAAGCCCTGCCGGTGGATGATTCAGTCAGGGGAGCCACTGAACTGCTCGGTCTGGACCCTCTGTACCTGGCCAATGAAGGCAAATTCCTGGTTGCCGTATCAGCGGATGAAGCAGAAGACCTTTTAGAATATATGAAAATGGACAGCCTGGGCAAAAAAGCCTGCCTTATAGGTGAAATCCGCGCCGGCAGCGGTAACGTATATTTGAAAACCGCCCTTGGCGGCACGCGCAAAATCAACATGCTCGCCGGCGCCCCCCTGCCCAGAATCTGTTGATCTGTAGAATTCAGGAGTCAGAAGTCAGAAGTCAGAAGTCAGAATAAAATGGGACCCCAGTAAATGTAGGTTCGGATTTATCCGAACAACAATCTGTCGACAAATATAGATAACACTAAGTCCATGGTGTTGAAACAAGCTGCTCCATTGCGCAGCGTCGTTAGTAAACTTAGCGAAGCTGAGGTTGCGAAATTGGATGAGCGGACATGGATGTCCGCGAAAGCCTGAACCGAGCCAGGACGGCGAGTTGAAGGCGGTCCAATTTCGCCCGAAGTGAGCTTTAGTTTACTAGACGCGAAGCAGAGGAGCCAAGCGGTTTCAACACCATGGACGACTTTGTTCACAAACTGAGTGCGAATGAATTCGCACCTACACTTTATAGAACATTTGAAAATAGACAAGGAAGGTATGTATGCCTGAGAGTGATAAAAAAATCGTTGTGATCGGCGTTGGCAACTTATTGCTTGCCGACGAGGGCATCGGTATCCATGCTGTCAATGAACTAAAAAAAGAGAACTTCCCTCCTTATGTGGAAATTATCGACGGTGGCACCGCTGGTATCGACTTGTTGTTTCTGCTGGAAGACGCCAGTTACGCGATTATTATAGACTGCGTGGAGGCCGCTGCTGAGCCGGGCGCTATACTGCGTATACCAGTGGAAGAACTGATTCTGCAAGCACCGGTCCAAGCAATTTCCCTGCACGATATTAACCTGGTTGAAGCGCTGTCTCTGGCCAAAGGCCTGGGCAAATTACCAGCGACAGTAATCTTCGGTGTGCAACCTGGTGAAATATGCTTTGACACAGAGCTTACCACAGTTGTTAGCAACTCCCTGCCCCGTTTGATACAACTGGTGAAAAAGGAAGTCAGCAGATTAAGTATCAATTTTCGCCTTGAAACCATTTAATTGTGGTGCTACAATGTAATAACAATGTAATTACAGGAGGAGAGAATTATGATTAAGACATTAACCTCACATGGTAATAGTGCCGCCTTAGTAATAGATAAAGCTATTCTTGAATTGCTGGGTATATCAATGTCTACACCATTAAAAATTTCCACAGATGGGAAAAGCCTTATAGTTTCACCGCTTCCAAATGTCCAGCGTGAAGAGAAATTTAGAGCAGCTTTAGACAAGGTAAATATGAATCACGGGGACACTCTCAGGAAGTTGGGTAAATGATGAGCAAGGAAGAATTTATTTTTTTAAACCTGGCGGAGGCAATTGAGATCCATGAGGACCAGATCAAACGATACGGCGGTCATCCAGGGCTACGGGATTATAATCTTCTTTGCTCAGCTTTAGCGATGCCAGAAGCGTCATTCGGTGGCGATTATTTGCATATCGACATTTTCGAGATGGCAGCTGCTTATGTTTATCACTTATGTAAGAACCACCCGTTTGTTGATGGCAACAAAAGAACAGCCCTTGCCTGCGGTCTAGTATTTCTGGAAATAAACAGAATCACGATTACAGACGAAGCGAGAAAGCTCTACGAAGCTGTAATATCGATTGCTTCTGGCGAGTTGGATAAGGTATCTATGTCAAAAATTTTATTTGAATTACATAGAATGGTTACTTCGTAGTTCCAGAATCAGCGCGGGAACACAATATATAATGAAAATGGGTTAAAGTTTTTATGCCAGGGTCTACTCTACGTAATTTGTAAAAAATTTTAAAAAAAAAAGGGGTTTACGCTTTTAAAGCGAATTACTAATTTCAAATATAATCTCCGAACCAGGTTGCCTGAATTAAATTTGATAGGTTTCCTGGTCTGTAGGGTGTATCTGGAAACGGTTATGCCTCCCATTGCGGAAAGGAGAACATAGTTTTATGGAGTTAACGGTACAATTACTTGTGCGGGTTCAATGCCCCTATCGTAATTATACTGATCTCTCTGTATATAACTTTGTTCATCCTCAATGTTGGACAAAGTTTTTTTGCTTTTTGAATATCTATTTTTATGAAAAATAGAAGATATTTAAGCGACGTAAGCTGATAATTTTCTATTGAGAAACAGAAACTAACTTTTTTATATTTATTAAAATCTCCGAACCAGGTTACCTGAATTATTTGATAGGTTTCCTGGTCTGTAGGGTGTATCCGGAAACAGATATGCCTCCCATTGTGGAAAGGAGAACATAGTTTTATGGAGTTAACGGTACAATTACTTGTGCGGGTTCAATGCCCCTATCGTAATTATACTGATCTCTCTGTATATAACTTTGTTCATCCTCAATGTTGGACAAAGTTTTTTTGCTTTTTGAATATATATTCATTCGGCAGTTTCGGTCGATACGTAATAGAATCAATAGATTCAGGAACTTTGAGGAAGAGAGGTGGAATGCCTGAAAAACTACTAATTGGTTTATTCTAAACTAAAGTAAAGGAGGTTACAGTTAGCTAATATGAAAAAAGATATTAGCCGCCGCGATTTCTTAAAGTATTTGGGAGTAGGCGCAGCCGGAACGGCTTTTCTTGAAGGGGCCAGTGCAACACCTGCTGTAGCTGGAGAAAATTCGCCTAGTTTTGAGTTGGGTCCTTTTAAGTTAAAGAAAACCAAAGAAACTGCTTCCGGCTGTCCTTATTGTGGATGTGGTTGTAGTACTATTGTTTATTCAGAAAACGATAAAGTGGTTTTTATTGAAGGAGATCCTGATAGTCCTATTAATGAAGGGTCTTTATGTCCAAAAGGGGTGGCTCTTCCGGATATCCATAACGTTGTAAATAGAAAGCGTCAGCGTGTACTCAACCCGAATCGGTTAACGAAGGTGCTTTACCGTGCCCCTGGCGGCACCAAGTGGGAAGAAAAAACCTGGGATTGGGCTATACCTGAAATCGCTAAAAGGGTAAAAAAGACGAGGGATGAACACTTTGAAGCAAAAGACGCTAATGGTGTTACGGTTAACCGCACCATGGCCATTTGTCAGATGGGCAGCGCTAATATTAATAACGAAGAAGACTATTTGATTAATAAGCTCATGCGGGGAGCCCTGGGCGTGGTTGATCTCGACCATTGCGCCCGTCTCTGACACGCCCCAACCGTAGCCGGTCTGGCTAACACTTTTGGTCGGGGAGTAATGACTAATAGTTTTACTGATTATAAGAATACAGACATATTTTTAATTATTGGATCCAACCCGGCCGAAGCTCACCCCATGGCCATGCGCCACATCGGCAAGGCCATGGAAAAAGGAGCCAAAATGATTGTCGTTGACCCGAGGTTTACTAAAACAGCGGCCAAGGCGGATATTTACGTTCCTTTGCGTCCGGGGACAGACATTTCTTTTCTTTACGGTCTGATAAACTATGCCATTGAAAATGATCTTTATCAACACGAGTATGTGCTTAACTACACCAACGCTTCTTACTTAATCAGTCCTGACTATAATTTTGCGGATGGTCTTTTTTCCGGTTTAGAGGAAAAAGACGGTAAACTATCCTATAACACCGCCAGCTGGGCTTACCAAAAAGACGGCGATAATATTAAAAAGGACCCCACTCTGCAGGATCCCCAGTGCGTCTGGCAGATCATGAAAAAGCATGTTTCCCGCTACGACATAAAAACGGTCAGTAATGTCACGGGAACCCCGGAAGATATTTTACGGAAAGCTTACCCTGCTTATTGCCAGTCGGGAAAACCGGATGTAGCAGGCAATTTAATTTACGTACTGGGAATCACCCAGCACAGTTACGGAACTCAAAACACACGGGCAACGACCATGGTGCAGCTCCTGCTGGGCAATATAGGCCTGCCCGGCGGCGGCCTTAACCCCCAGCGGGGGCAATCAAATGTTCAGGGCGCCTGTGACATGGGAATGCTGTGGAATAATATTACGGGCTATCTTAATGTCCCCGATGCGACAAAACATCCCACGTATAAGGACTACCTGGCGGTGGAAACGCCCAAGACGGGGTACTGGTCCAACAAACCCAAGTTCCTGGCCAGTCTGCTCAAGGCCTGGTACGGGGAAAAAGCCACCAAAGAAAATGACTTTTGCTATGACTGGCTGCCTAAATCAGACGGCAAAGACCATTCCCACATGTCTTCCTACGTCTCCCTGGCGGAAGGACATATTAAAGGCGTCTTTTGCTGGGCTGAAAATCCTTCCGTAGCCGGGCCGGATGCTTCTCACGAGGCCAAGGCCCTGGAGAACGCGGACTGGATGGTCTGTGTTGATTTGTTTGAAAACGAAACAGCCGCTTTCTGGAAACGTCCGGGAGTAAACCCGGCGGATATAAAAACGGAAGTTTTTGTGCTGCCGGGCGCTCTCATATACGAATCAGAAGGCACGAGAACAAACAGTTCACGCCATATTCAATGGCGCTGGAAGGCTGTTGAACCGCCCGACCAGGCAAAAAGCAGCCTCTGGATTGCCGACCGGATATTTAAAGCTGTCCGCCAGGAATACCAAAATGGCGGCAAATTTGCTGATCCTATTTTAAACACGGTTTGGAATTATGATAAGCCGGGGCTGGACGGGCCGGATATAGAAAAAATAGCGATTGAACTTAACGGTTATAATGTGGCGGA
This sequence comes from uncultured Pelotomaculum sp., assembly GCA_964543575.1. GTDB lineage: Bacteria > Bacillota > Desulfotomaculia > Desulfotomaculales > Pelotomaculaceae > Pelotomaculum_B. Next base: position 2,024 of record CAZIYV010000097.1, on the reverse strand, counting down.
CGGTCGGGTTTTAGGTACTTTCGGCGACCTTAAAGATGATGGTTCTACGGCCTGCGGTGTATGGGTTTACACTGGTTATTATTACACTGACCCCAATGAGCAGAACCCGTCGTTAAAGGTGCCCGCTGCCAAGAGGCACGGCACGGAGGATAAAAGCGGGCTTGCCGTATATCCGAAATGGACCTTTGCCTGGCCTTTGAACCGGCGCATTGTTTATAACCGTTGTTCGGCTGACCCGTCCGGCCGGCCCTGGAATCCGAAAAAAGCCTATATGTCCTGGGACGGAACAAAGTGGATTACCAACGATGTTCCCGATTTCGGCATCACGGACGCGGTTACAAAAGCGCCGAACCCACCGGAAAAGACAGCCAATGCTCCTTTCATTATGCTTCCTGAAGGGCAGGCGCGCTTCTTTAATCCATCCGGTTTGAAAGAAGGTCCTATGCCGGAACACTATGAACCGGTGGAAAGTCCGGTGAAAAATCCAATAAGCAAGCAGCAAAATAATCCTATGGCTAAGAGATGGGGAGGCGAATTTTCTAAATTGGCCGAAACCGGCAGCAAGGAGTTCCCCTACGTGGCTACTACCGTCCATTACATTGAACATTATCAAACCGGGGTGAGGACCAGAAACAGCCCCTGGCTGGTAGAATTGATGCCGGAACAATTTGCCACCATATCGCCGACTTTAGCCGGTAAGTTGGGAATTAAACCTGGAGATGAGATAGTTGTAAGCAGCGCCCGGGCGGAAATAAAAATGAAGGCCAATGTTTTACCGATTGTTAAAGCCTTAATTGTAAACGGCAGTCCCGTGGAAATCGTTTCCTTGCCATGGAGCTGGGGCTACATGGGATTATCCAAGGGAGCCGTTGGGAACGATTTAACACCTTTTATCGGTGATGCCAACGTTGTTGTTCCCGAATACAAAGCTTTCTTGGTTAACATTAGAAAAGCATAGTGATAAAACGACAGTATCAAAAGCTTTCCTCTGCAATGTGAAGAAAGCGTAAATTAATAAACACCTTAAATCCAAGCAGAAACCGGAGGTGTAACGATGTCAAAGAGTGTACTGGTAGATGTTACCAGGTGCATCGGCTGCCGCAGCTGTCAGGTCTCCTGTAAATCATGGAACGACCTGCCGGCGGGAAAGGGCGAGTTTTCCAACAACTGGGACAGTCCTGGAAAATTAAGCGCCGACACCTGGACCAACGTAAACTACTATGTGATCGAAGAAGGCGACCAGCTCAAGTGGCGCCATGTTAAAAGACAGTGCATGCACTGCAATGAGCCGGCCTGTGAATCGGCGTGCTTTACCCACTCATTTGTCAAGACTAAATAAGGGGCGGTTATTTACAAGCCGACCGAACTTAACCAGGACTACTGCGTCGGCTGCCGCTACTGTATGATCGCCTGCCCGTTCGGCGTTCCCGGCTTCCAGTGGGAAAAAGCATTCCCCTACGTGCAGAAGTGCGTTTTTTGCTACGACCGGGCGAAACAAGAGGGCCTCGAGCCCGCCTGCGTAACATCCTGCCCCACAGGCACCTTAACCTACGGGGATAGGGATGAAATGCTGGCACTGGCACGGGACAGGATGAGCAAAGACCCCAGGTACATTAAACACATATACGGTGAAAAGGAATACGGCGGTACTTCCTGGCTGTATATTTCCGATGTTCCTTTCGATAAAATCGGCTTCAGAACTGAAGCTTTCGGCAAGCCTGTTACCCAGAGATCGATTCCTTCTCTAACCTGGGATGTGCTCAAATGGACTCCCTACCTGTTCTTTGGCTGGGGCGCCATCCTGACCATCATGCGTGCCTACACCAAGCGTCGCGCTGAAGTGCATGACGAGTCTGAAATGTACGCGCCGGTTGATCCCAAGGAATAACAAATTTTAAATACTGGAGGTGAGATATAAATGCAATTTGGACGCAACTGGAGTTTTAGAATGACTGGTTTCAGAAAGTTACTGATCTTATTAGTTCTGATCGCGGTTGGCGCCAGCCTGTGGCGTTTCGTTTTTG
>CAZIYV010000096.1:0-12938 GCA_964543575.1 uncultured Pelotomaculum sp. | reverse complement strand
TTTTGACCCCCCAAAAAAGTCGACCTGCTGATCACATAGGGCAGGCGACTGGTTCTCAGAAGACCTTCGTAGGTTGCCTTTGACACGAGGTAGCCATACAGGTTGTACACAACTTCGTGGGGCAGGGAGGCTATTCCCGGCAGGCTGTGTACAACCTGCGGGGGCAGGGTATAGCGCAGGTCAAAAGTTGACGGTTCATTCATATCGCACCAGATGCCGTCCACTCCCGACCTGGCAGCAAACTCCCCGACCATTTCTCCCCACCACTGCCTGACCTTTGGGTTGATAAAATCAGGTAAATGGCTGGGGCCCGCCCAGACCACTTTAGTAACCGGGGCGCCGTTTGGGTAAACCACAAACATGCCCTGGCTGATACCTTTCTCGTAAGGTTCAAAGCCCCGTTCAATTTTCAGGGCGGGATCGAGAATTGTAATTACTTTAAACCCGCTGGCGTGCAGTTCTTCTATCAACTCACGGTAATCTTCAAAACCTGCTCCCCAGGTGAAACATTTGTATCTGTCCATGTGGTCAATATCCAGATAGATGACGTCACAGGGCAGGTCCCTTTTTCTAAACTCCGCGGCGATTTCCCTGACACGGGAGGAAGGGGCGTAACTCCAGCGGCTTTGCTGGTAGCCCAGAATCCACTTGGGTAAAGGGGGCAGGTTGCCGGTTATGAGTGACAGTTGGCGCAGAAGTTCCGGCATGGTCGGCCCCAGCAGCAAAAAAAAGCTCAGCTCGGTATGTTTCACCGCATATTTCATTTTTTTACCGTCACTTGAAAAGTTAAATTCGCAGTAGCCGGGATGGTCAAAAACCAGTCCCAGAGCAGGCCCTTCAATCTGCTGGAACAATACCACCGGCCAGGACTGGTAGAGCGGAGTTGACCCGAGCTCATAAATTATGGGCGAGGTGTTCCACATGACTATTTTTTGTCCGGCTTTATCCATGGGCGGGGTGTTTTCCCCCAGGCCGAAAACTTTAACATTACCATGGCAAATAACATTGCTTTCAATGATGAACCAGTTATTGTTAACTTGTGGTGAAAATAACTTAATTATTGCTGCATCCGATCCGATATAACAATAGATGGAACAATCTACTATTTCAAGCAGGACCCTGGCTATTGTGCCATCAGGCAGTTTGATTGAGTATTCAATGGTGTCTTTGTTTCTTTTATAGGTCCAACCGGCCGGGTTTCTTTTGGTTAAGTCAACGGTCCAGGTGTTATACAAGGGCTCACGACCAGGCCCGCCTTGCAGGTAAATGTGAAAAATGCCGTTATGAAAAGGGCGGACTGCAATTTTCCCCCTGCTGTTATTAAGAATTACCGCATCCGGACCCTCATACATAACTTTGTTATCATTAAATTTGAGTCCTTTATCCGGCGGTCTTTTAAGGTTCAGATTCTTCTGGCTTGCTGACAGGAACTCCTTAACGATCTGTTCCCTGAGCCCAGGTTTTTTAGAAAACATTTTTCTTATTATTTTAGGATTCATATTAAACGCAGTCTCCCCGGTCAAAATTTTTTAGCGGGTGGTTCATCTGTATTACATTGTATTCAGGTGAAAACGTTTTCTTTTCAAAAGCCGGCATGAAAAATGGGAAAGTTTTTGATCTTATTAACTTAGTTATAGGAGAGGTGCCAGTATATGATAAAAGTGGGTATAATCGGTGGTGGGCACGGTGGAACATCGATTTTGAACGTCCTGAACACTCTGCATGAAGCTGAAGTGATCGGTATTTGCGATATCAATCCTGACGCTGCGGGGTTAGCCCTGGCCAGGGAATTAAAGACGCCTGCATTTTCCAGTTACAGCGATTTGCTTAACCAGCCGGACCTGGAATTAGTCTTTGAGGTTACGGGCAGCAATTCGGTGCGCGAGGCGGTACACCAGGACTGTCCTGTCGGCGTGGATGTAGTGGATGCTCAGGTAGCCAAGTTGATGATGGACCTTTTTGAAGAATTACTGAAAATAAATAAAAAACTGCAAAATGAGATCAATGAGCGTAAAAAGGTTGAAGAGGCGCTGCTTGAATCAAATGAGAAACTAAAGGAAATAGACAAGCTTAAAACCGATTTCTTATCTACTGTATCCCACGAACTGCGCACTCCCCTAACTTCAGTTATTGGTTTTGCCAGAATCACCCGAAAAAAACTTGAAGAAGTCATTTTCCCACAGGTTAAATCAAATGATAGAAAGATTGGCACCGCGACAGCTCAGATCAAGAGCAATATCGGCATCATCGTTTCGGAAGGGGAGCGGCTTACTGAACTTATCAACGACGTCCTGGACATAGCAAAACTGGAGGCAGGCAAGGTTGAGTGGAGGATGGAGACGCTCTCTACCGGGGAAATCATCGAAAGGGCGACTGCGGCTACCTCTTCTCTTTTTGAACAAAAAGGGATTAAACTGATTAAAGACATCCCGGCAGGACTGCCGGACTTAAAAGGTGACAAGGACAGGCTGATCCAGGTAGTCATAAATCTAATCTCAAACGCGGTAAAATTTACTGATGAGGGGTCGGTTACCTGCCGGGCCAGGGATACAGGAAAGGAAATAATCATAAGTGTTATAGACACGGGGTCCGGGATTAACGGGGAAGACCGGGAAAAAGTTTTTGAAAAGTTCAAACAGTCGGGAGACACTCTTACTGAAAAACCAAGGGGAACAGGGCTGGGGCTGGCGATTTGCAAACAGATCGTTAGTTATCATGGCGGCAGGATCTGGGCCGAAAGTGAGCTTGGCAAAGGCAGCGTCTTTTCGTTTACTATCCCGGTAGATAAGAAAATAAATGTGAGGATGATTGACAAGGAGACCCTGATCAAGCAATTCAGGGAGCAAATGGTCAATGTCGCGCCTGCCCCGCCGGGGGGCAAAAAGATAATACTGGTTGTGGATGACGACAACAATATCAGGGCGCTGCTCCGGCAGGAACTCGAAGCGGTGGGCTACTGTGTGCGGGAGGCCAGGAACGGTTTTGAAGCAATTAAAGAGGTTAAAGAGGAAAGGCCTGACCTGATCATTCTGGATGTGATGATGCCCAATATGAGCGGCTTTGATGTGGCGGCCGTGCTGAGAAACGACCCGGGCACTATGGAGATCCCGATCGTTATTCTTTCCATAATGGAAGACCTGGACCGGGGTTTCCGTATCGGTATCGACAGGTATTATACCAAGCCAGTCAACACCGAACACTTGTTAGAAGGGATTGGAGCGCTTGTTTCCCGTGGGTCGTCAAGGAAAAAGGTTATCGTGGTTGACGAGGATGAGTCAACGGTAAAAACCCTAACCGTGGCGCTAAAAGCCAAAGGCTACACGGTTGTAGTGGTCAATGATCTGGAAGGGTGCATTCGAAAGGCGATGGAAGAAAAACCAGACATGATCATAGTTGACGCTTTATATTCAGAGTGCTTCGAAATAGTAAAAACATTGAGATTTGAAAAGGGACTTATAAACACACTTTTGCTTCTGTTGGAAAAACAGGATAAAGACAGCATAGAGAATAGTTTATAATCTGATTTAAGTAATTTTAGTGAGTAAGGGACAAATATGATTAAGGTCAGCCTTAAACGTCTCGTAATGAAAAAAGAAGTGCGTAAAATTATTGACCAGATTATGAGCTTAATCAGTACCCCGGTGTTCATTCAGGATCTGGAAGGAATAACACTATTAGGGGGTATTGATCAAGCTTTACCTTTCAGGTACCCTGTGGAGATTGAAAACACAACTATTGGCTGGGTCTGTGGAGGGGAGCAATCTTCCGTTCTAGCATCGCTTCTTTCTTGTCTGGCTAACCAGGAACTTGAAAAGAAGTCCCTCGGCCGTGAAGCTTTGGAAAAATATAAAGAAATAACTCTCCTGTATGATCTGGCCGAAAAGCTTACCGCCAGCCTTGATCCGGCAGAGGTTGCCCTGCTTGTTATTGATGAGGCCAAAAGGCTGATAGAAGCCGACAACACCTCGGTTATGCTGGTCAATGAAGAGACCGGTATGCTTGAGGTAATAGCCAGTTTGGGAAAAGAGCTGCACCCAGGGGAAGGTCTTAAAACAGGGGCGGGCATTTCCGGCAGTGTGGTGCTTACCGGGAGAGCGGAAATAGTGAATGATATTCCCTCTGACGCAAGGTATGTCCCCGGCGCCATCAGGGTCAGTTCCCTCATGTGCGCTCCGCTGAAGATCAAAGACAGGGTGATCGGAGTTATTTATATCAGCAGTGAAGATCCTGTGCAATACACCGCGGAAGACCTTAAGCTTTTGTCAGCTATCGCCTATCAGGCCGCGGCTGATATTGAGAACGCCAGGCTGTATGATAGTTTAAAAGAGACCTTCCTTACCACTGTCTACACCCTCGCGGAAACCATTGAAAAGAGAGATCCTTATACGGGCGGCCACACAAATAGAGTAATGAATTATAGTATAGCCATTGGCAGAGTGCTTGGGCTTTCGGACGTTGAAATAGGCAAACTGGAGCTGGCCGCTATGCTGCACGACATCGGTAAAATTGGCATTAAGGACTGCATCCTGCTCAAAAAGAGAAAACTCACCGCCTGTGAGTTCGACGAAATTAAAATGCACCCCATTTATGCCGAGGAAATTCTAAATCATATTAAACACCTGAGGGATATAATTCCGGGGGTCAAGTACCACCACGAAAGGTACGACGGCGCCGGTTACCCTGAAAAGCTGCGGGGCGACAATATTGACATCATTGCTAGAATAATCGCCGTAGCCGACGCGTTTGACGCCATGACTACAGACCGGCCTTACCGGAAAGCCCTGGGTCTGAAAATGGCCTTTGAAGAACTGCGCCTTAATTCGGGCACCCAATTTGACCCAGAGGTGGTTAAAGCATTTTTTGCGGCCTATGAGAAAGACAAGTTACTGGTAAAAAAGGGTTGGTGAAATGTCAAAAATACTAATTGTTGACGATGAACTGCACATCAGGCTGCTGCTGCAGCAGACGCTGGAGGAACTTGAAGATGAAGGGGTCAGGCTGCTGACCGCCGACAACGGAGAAAAGGCCCTGCAGAAGATCAAAGAAGAAAAACCCAAACTGGTTTTCCTGGATGTGATGATGCCAAAAATAAACGGATTTGAAGTGTGCAAAACTGTGAAGAATGATCTGGGGATGAAGGATGTATATATTGTGATGCTCACCGCCAAAGGGCAGGAATTCGATAAGCGCAAGGGCAAGGAAGTAGGGGCGGATATTTACATTACCAAGCCTTTTAATCCGGATGAAATAGTAAAAAAGGCCAGGGAAGTCCTGGGAACCCAGGTTTAATTAATTTATTCCACAATTACAATCGAATGGTTTTTCATTAAGTCCTCAATTCTGGGATCGTTGTAACTCTGCCCGTCTTTGTCACGCAGCACCCTGATCATGGGCCTGGTCGGGTAATCTTTGTTCTGTTCTTTAACTATGCCCGCTTCACCGGTACTCAGCTTGACATAAGTGCCGTTAGGGTAAAGGGCGAGGCGTCTGATAAATAAATTAACAAGTCTTTTGTCAAACATGATGTCGCTGTTGCCGACCAGGTATTCCACGGCCTGATACACCGGGAATTTCTTTTTGTAATAAGGGCCGTTGGTCAGGATGTCAAAAGTATTGGCTATAGCAACTATCTTGGCGTACTCGTGTATTTTTTCACCAGGCGTCGCATTGGGATAACCCCGTCCGTCAACCCTTTCGTGATGCTTTAAAACCACTGCTTTGGACACGGGGCTTATATCAAATCTTTCCTGGAGCAGGCTGTATCCAAGCTCTGGATGGGAGTGGAATTTTTTATCTTCCGTCTCCAGAGGATTTTCCCCGGTGATATCGTCCGGCAGTTGTGTTTTGCCTATATCATGCAGCAGTGCGCCAATGCCCATCTTTATCAAATCTTCTTTTTCATGGAATAAAAAGCTGCCGATGGCTACCGATATCACCGCAACATTCAGGGAATGACCAAAAACAGTGTCGTTCTTAACCCTGAGGTCGCCAAAATATAAAAGGTACTCGGGATTCAAAAATATTTCATCAAAAATTTCGGTCACTATTTCTTCGACTTCACGAATATTGAATTTTTCTTCCTTGTTAATTTCCGCTAATACTTTTCTTATCGCTTTTTTGCCCCTGATTCTTAACTTCTCGTTAATAACACTGCTGATTTCAATGCCCAGTGAGTTCTCGTCTTCTATGTATATTTCTGTGATGCCTAACTCATCAAGACGTTTGATATAATGTTCATTAAGGGAAACACCCCGGTTCAGGAGCATCCTTTCGTTGTCATCGTAAATGGGTTTGGCCAGCTTCATATTGGAATTAATCTCTTCCAGGCTTACTATTCTCACCTTATAACCTCACATTTACAAAATGCCAGGGTGTGCAGGATCTAAAAAATCACTACTTAGTTATTCTTTCCAATCTATTATTATACATGTTTCGACAACATTTATAAATATGCCTTCTCTAAAAAGTGACAAATTTAAAAAAGAAAAAAGGAACGTTATCGTCCCAACTTGCTAGCATTGCCAGGGGAGGTTTATTTAACTGGTTATTTGGAAATGATATTAACAGTTATAAATAATTTTTAAAAGGAGTGTAGTTAGACTTTGACGCTGGTAGAGTATTTTAATGGAGTACAAAACCGCTTGCCGGTGGAAGCGGAAAGGGTGATCAGGTCCCTGGAAGATGAGGGACCCATGAATAAAGAGGAGCTGTCCCTGACCGCTAGAGTAAAAAGGGCCGTACTGGACCACGTTGTGATGCAGCTTTACGCCCTGGGTCTGGTAGACGTGGAGACCGAAGGGAAGAGCAAAATGTGCAGCCTGACCAGGTTGGGCTATGAATTCCTGGGAAAAAAGAATGCCGTTTAAGGCATTCTTTTTTCTTGCCAAACCAATTTTTTTAAATATAGAATGTTACCTCACCGGAACCAAGGTGGTATTTGGCTCCGACAAGCTTTAGCCGGCCGTCCTTTATGAAATGCTTAACAATAGGGCTTTTTTCAAGGTCGGCTATGGTAGCCCCGATATTTTCGAAGGTGGCAGCCTCGCAGAGTTCACTGCCTTTTAAACCAGCGGCTTGCGCCTTTTGCACAGATGGGATAATTTTATTCACAATTGCAGATATGCTGCCCGGGGCTTCTCCACCGTCAACAGTGGCTTTAACGGCGCCGCACTTTTCGTGACCCAATACAACAACCAGCGGAGTTTCCAGGTGTTCTACCGCGTATTCAACACTGCCTATCGCTATTGCATCAACAACATTGCCAGCTGTCCGTACCACAAAAATATCTCCAAGCGCCTGGTCGAAAAGTAATTCCGGTGGAACGCGCGAGTCGGAGCAGGTTACAACTACGGCAAAAGGTTCCTGCCCTTTGGTTGACAGATTCTCCCGCCGGGCTGCCCCCATATCTTTAACGGCAAAATTACCCTGAGAGAATCTTTTGTTTCCTTCCACCAGTAGTTGCAAAGCTTCATTACCTGATATTTTCCCCATAACTAAACACCCCCAATAGATTGTTTTTCTATATATACCTTTTCATAATTATACCATTGAAAACTATGATAACCAGGGACTGGCGTTAATATTTTATTTGTTAGGCCATAAATTTTAACATATAAGCGCCAGATACCCAAAATGGATCTCTGACGCCTAATGAGAAATATTATTTTGGAGTTCCTGGATTAGTATGCCCCACCAGAGTTACCGCTTACTCCACCGAGATAATTTATAGATTTTAGTTAATTTATTTTATTTGCAGATAGATCAGGACATCTTATAATTAGTTTATCTGAAATGGTGGTTGAAAACATGAACAAAACACACAAGGGTTTTTTACTGGCTGTCGCCCTGGCGGTGGTTATTTTCCTGGTATACCAGTTGAACCCAGGGGGTATCCTGCCGCACCGTTTTATGTCGCCTGGTAAAAAAACAGCACCCTCAGTGCCGGAAAGCTCAGACGCGACTGACAACCGCAGTGATACCGGGCCGGCCTGGCAGGCAAGGGGAGCGGTAAAGGCGCCGGTTACAGTTTTTTGGTCTCAGCCCGGGCAGTTAAGGGAATACGACTCGCTGATATTAAAGGAAAAAAACGACCCTGCCGGGTGGGCCGGCGGAATGGATACCGCCATGCGTTTATGGCTGGTGGATAAGGCGGATACCATGGCTGTATATGGCGAGCCGGTAGCCGTTTTAGAACAGCGGGGAGAATGGCTGAAGGTGGCGGCTGAAGATCAAAAAACTACATTGAACACCCTGGGGTACCCTGGCTGGGTGCCGGCCGCGCATATTGTAAGTAATGATACTTATCTAAACGAACTTAAAGCACTGCCAAATATTGTGGTAGTCAGACCAACAGCGGGTATTTTTTTGCGTGAAGACCTTGCGGAGAGCCTGGGGGAAGCCGGCTACATGACCAGGTTGCCTCTTCTGGAAGAAAAAGATCGATCTGTTATGGTGCGGCTGCCAGACGGGGGCGCCGGTTTCCTGAAGCGTGACGACATAAAAAAAGCCGGTGAATTAAGCTTTTCACGGGCAGGCATTGTGGAAGAAGCCAGAAAGTTCCTGGGCTTGCGCTATATCTGGGCGGGTACCGCATCTTATGGTTTTGACTGCTCCGGTTTCACCATGCGGCTTTACCAGTCGCAGGGTATCACCATACCCAGAGATGCTGATGAGCAGGCTAAAGAAGGACTCGGGGTGGCCAGGCCTGATCTTTTGCCCGGGGACCTGGTGTTTTTTGCGGCCAAGGGGGGCTACGGCCAAATTCACCATGTAGGCTTGTACATCGGTAACGGCTTAATGATCCACTCTCCCAATAGTGATGCCGCCGTTAAAATACAGGCCATAGACAGTGGCCCTTACGCGAGTGAATACTGGGGCGCCAGACGCTACGCCAACTAAGAAATCATCTTGCCCTGTTTTGCCTTTATTTCCTCCAGTTTTTCGTATTCTATAACCTTTATCACAGTGATCTCATTTTGTGTGGATAAATCGATGTCTATAGGATCGGGTGTTTTATTGCCGGCGGCGTCATAAATCACTTTAACCTTGGGGTAAAGCGGAAAGCCCTTGGGTGTCTCAACTACAATAGCAATTTCTTTGGAGCTGAGCCAGACAATCGTACCTGCCGGGTAGGCGGCAATGTTGCTGAGGAAAGCCAAAACCAGTTTGTAGTCGAAGAAAAAGTCACCGGACCCGGCCAGCATTTCAAAAGCCTCGTATGGTGGGTGCGCCTTGCGGTAGACCCGGTCGGCCGTCATGGCGTCGAACACATCGGCAATCCCCACGATTTGAGAAAACTCGTGAATGTTAGCGCCAAGCAGTCCTTTCGGATAACCTTCTCCATTGTAACGTTCATGGTGCTGCAAAGCGATCAAGGCCGATAGTTTTTTAATATAAGAATCATTGTTGGTTAAAATAGAATACCCGTATTCAGAGTGCTTTTTAATCACGCTGAACTCGTCATCGGACAGCGGGCCGGGTTTATTGAGAATGTAGCCGGGGATTAGTGTTTTACCCATGTCATGCATCAGCGAGCCCAGACCGAGGTTCATCAGACTGTTTCTGTCATAACCAAGGGATATGCCGGTTATTAAGGAAAGCACGCAAACGTTCACCGAATGGCCAAACAGGTAGTCGTCTATGCTGCGGATATCGATCATGTTTACCATCAGACCGGGGTTGTCCAGGAGCTGCTCGATGATGTCGCTGATGGTTTCCCTTGACCCGTTCATCAGGGCGTTATCCAGGCGTGATTGGGTAGCGTTTTGACCCTGCAGGATATTTCTAACCAGTTTGATAGCTTCAACCCTGCTTCTTTCGGTAATTACATCGTCAATATAAAAATCGGGCAGGCTCTCGTCTATGATATAAAGTGCGGGTATACCCAGCCTTTTTAAACTGTCTATGTATCTTTTGTTTAAAACAACATCATGGCTGATGAGCGTTTCGCCCCTGCTGTTATAAATATTATGGCCCACTCTCATGCCGGGCAGAAGCGAATCTACTGGTACTCTTCTCATTAGCTACACCTCAAATAATGATTTTCACAAAAAGATGTAAAATCCTTTCTTATAATTAATATATTCGACAAAAAACATAAATTTTTAAGCTTTTTATTGGTTATCATCATACATTTCGCTGATTATACAGGGTATCGATCCTGAAACAAGCTGGCCGGTTGCCAAAACCACATAAATCAGCCTTCCCACTGGGTCTGCTATGACCAGGTGGGGGTCAATCCAGACCTTCCTGCATTTTTCTTCTTCGCAGGTTAAATAATCCTGGCAGTGACCGCAGCAGATGTTGTCGCATTGCTGGTTGTTGAGAAAGTTATCGGAACATTTGGGGACTCTTTTATCACCATCTTTTAGATAAATATTTTGACAGTGGTCCGCCCTTTCAGGTATAGTCATGTTCTCAAAATTCAAGCGTTACCCCTCCTTTAACATCATTAAACATAAACACCATCTTTAAGCATACCAGGGAAGCTATGAAAAAACCATTCGTTATGAAAATGATCTTTTTGATAAATATTCTTAACAACGCCACAAATTCCTTTATTGTTTTTGGCTCAATAGGGTTATTACTGAACAGTTTTGAAAAAATATTTGTTTATACTAGAGGCAGGTGCAAATCAAATTTATCTTAGCATTTTATCTGTTATTTTCGTAATTTAACTCATTTTTTGTTTTTTGCTGTAATAATGACCTTAAAAAAGAATGAAGTTAAGCATTATTTTTAAACATCGCTAAAAAATAAAAATCCTAAGTATATTTGACAAATGCTTAATATTTGTTTATAATCTTCAATAATACAAAAAATGGGAGTGTGAGAAATGCCTTTCGAAATTTATAAGCCTCGTGGTGAAAGAGTGCCTAAGTTGCCGCTGGTAACGATTTCAAAGAATTCTATTGTGTTAAACAAACATGCCCGCGAAAAGTTGGGTACGGAAAAGGTTGAGCTGGCTTATGACAAAGAAACGAACACAATCAGAATAAAAGCTACAGAAGACGGTCAAAACATCAAGAAAACAAAGGTTTTCAGCAGGGGATTTTTTAATCACTTTAACATTGCCGCCAAGGGAAAGTTTCAGGCAAAATATGACGAAAAAGAAAATGCTTTATATCTAAACCTCAGTCAAAACCTAAACAGCCCGCGTTAAACGCGGGCTTTCCATCTATTTAACCAAACCGTCCGGTTATATAATCTTCGGTGCGCTGATCGACCGGCTTGGTGAAAACACTTTCTGTTTCACCGCATTCCACCATCTCGCCGTTTAAGAAAAAGGCTGTGCTGTCAGAAACGCGCGCGGCCTGCTGCATATTATGTGTTACTATGACGATGGTATAGTCTTTTTTAAGGGTACTGATTAATTCTTCAATTTTCATGGTCGCCAGGGGATCGAGCGCGGATGTAGGCTCGTCCATTAAAAGCACCTCCGGCTCAACCGCCAAAAGCCTGGCAATGCACACCCGCTGCTGCTGCCCGCCGGAAAGGCCAAGAGCCGACTTGTGCAGGCGGCCCTGTACCTCCTCCCAGAGCACCGCGCCCCGCAGGCTGGTTTCCACGATCTGGTCAAGCTTGCGTTTATTTCTCTCGCCGTGTATGCGCGGGCCATAGGCCACATTGTCATATACCGACATGGGAAATGGATTCGGCCTTTGAAAAACCATGCCCACTTTTTTGCGCAGACTTACCACATCCACATCAGGCTGGTAGATGTCATTCCCGTCCAACAGTACGCTGCCTTCCACCCTTACCCCATCGATCAGGTCATTCATACGGTTTAAAGTACGCAGGAAGGTGGATTTGCCACAGCCGGAAGGTCCGATCAAGGCGGTAACCTTGTTGGTGCAAATGTCCATGTCAATGTGTTTTAAGGCCTGGAATTCTTTATAATACAGGTTTAGCCTGCTAACTGAAATACGGTTGTCTGACATCTGATGACCCCCAACTACCACAAAATAGCGGGCAAGAAAATTTTATTCTCAAATCTTAACATACTTCTGTTAGAATACTGTTATATATTCGTTAAAATCAGATTAATTTGTGTATCATGTTAAATGACTTTTTTTATAACAAAGGTTTAATTAATTCTTAAAACAATTTTAAGAAGGATTTAACATAGAGGTGTTTTAATCTATATATAATATCTATACCTATAGACACCAATACCGTTAACGCACTAGAGGCAGGACGAAACTGGAGGAGCAGCTATGTACAATACGATTTTAGAAAACGAACTGGAAGAGCTTAAGTCTGAGATACTGCGAATGGGCGCCCTGATTGAAAAATCTATCTACCAGGCAACTATGTCACTGATCGAAGATAAGGTTGACCTGGCCCGGCAGGTCATTGCGGAAGACGACGATGTCGACACACTTACTATCGATGTGCAGAATAAATGCCTCAGGCTGATAGCGCTTCGACAGCCACTGGCGGTTGATTTGAGGGCTATCCAGGCAGATTTGCAGATGGCTACCGACCTTGAAAGGATGGGTGACTGCGCGGAAAAAATAGCCAAGTCGACGCTGCGCCTGCACGGAAAGAGGACCATCGATGATCTTTCCCTGCTGTCTCAGATAGCTTTTGAAGTAAAAGAAATGGTAACTAACATCATAAATTCATACTCAACTGCCGATGTGGAAAAGGCTAAAAGTATTGTGAAGGCAGAAGATGAAATAGACGGACTTTACAAGGGTTACTTTAACATTCTGATGGATAAGATCAGGGAGGATCCAAACAAGGCCGACATGGCGGTTCAGTTGCTTTTCGCCACCCATTGCCTGGAAAGGATTGCTGACCACGCCACGAACATTGGGGAATCAGTACTGTATATGGTTACCGGCGAGAGGGCCAGCTTAAATGACTAAAGCAAGGAGCCAATGCCCCTTGCTTTTTTAATAGCTTTAATACCCTGAAAATATCTTTATGGGTTG
>CAZIYV010000095.1:0-12956 GCA_964543575.1 uncultured Pelotomaculum sp. | reverse complement strand
AATTATGTTTCTTGACAAAAGTGGCAACAGGACTACCGGCAAAGATATCAGCTATCAGACCAAAGGCACCGGTTGGGAGCAAATTCCCGCAACATCTTTTACTGTTCCAGCATCGGCAGCCACAACCCGGATTTACCTTTTGAGCCCTTCCGCCAGTCAAAATGCAGGATTTGACAACATATCCCTGACACAGTCCGGTTCACCACCTGCAACTGAACAACCGGCAAGCCTTATCACCAATGGCAACTTCATCCTGGACAAGCAGGGCTGGTCTGCCGGCGGTACCATTAAAAGCGAATCAACTGGCAACAAGTACGTGTCCAATAGTTATAACTGGCAGCTTTATCAGGACCTAAAACTGATCGCCGGCAAGCAGTACAAAATAAACGCCCAGACCAGAAAAGGAACTGCGGGAGCAACTGACAGCCGGCTCGCGGTAGCCTTTATTGACGCCGCAGGGACCCGGACAGTGCTCTACGACTTTAAATACCGGCATCTGGGGACAGGCTGGGAATCAATGCCGGCACAAACCATAACCGTTCCCGCCGGTACAGTCACAACCAGGGTCTATCTTCTCTCGGCCACTGCCGCCGGTTACCACGATTTCGATAACATAACCATGATCGCTCAATAGAACGTCAAAGAGCACACCACCAGTTGGTGTGCTCTTTTTTTAGCGTTTTCTGATCACCACAGCCGGTACTCCGGCTGCAACCGCATTATCTTCAACACTTTTTGTTACCACCGCGTTAGCGCCAATTAGTACGTTGTTACCCACCACAATGTCCCCGATAATTTTCGCTCCCGCCCCGATAATCACGTTATCGCCTATGAGCGCCGCCTTATGGCCGCCAAAATCTGCGCCTATGGTAACACCCTGGAAAACGGTGCAGTTTCTCCCGATCACTGTGCTAGGAGCGATAAAAATATTACCGTAATGTTCTATATAAAAGCCGCCGCCAATTTTTGTTTCGGGGTAGATTTCGACACCGGTCACCAGCTTTAAAGGGAGCATAACCAGGAACTTGTAAAGGACAAGTAAAAAACGTGCCGGCAGGCAGCGATAAAGGTAAAGGCAGCGACCCAACCGGAAGCCTAAAACCGCCCAGATACCCGGCTTTTGAAAAAACCTGCCGGTCTTAACCATGATGTTTCTTCCCGCTACCGCAGCCATTGCTCTGGTGAGGTCCTCTTTAATTTCTTTAAGCAGGGATATCCACCCCCCGGCTGCCCAGCAACCTGTTGTAAAAATCTAACAGCCTGATACCCTGGACCTCCCAGCAGTACTTTTGCAGAAAAGCTTCCCGGCCTCTGCGCCCTAACTGTGCCGCCTTTTCCCTGTCGGTAAGAAGAAGGCAAATAGCCTGAGCGTGGGCCGCGGGGTCTTCCGGCTCGACCAGCAAGCCGCACTTTTCTTTTCTGACAACTTCCGCGCCCTCCCCGTAGTCCGATGCAACCACAGGCAGCGCCATGGCCATATACTCAATTAATTTTGTTCCTATCCCCCAGCGGTGCTTTAAAATGGGTGGAAACGGGATCCAGCCCACACTGCTTTGCGCAATATAGCGCATTACCATTTCGTAGTTTACCTGCCCGGTTAATGTAATGCTGCACCCGGCCAGGTATTGGCTCATGTTTTCCCGGTACTGCAGGGATACACCCTTGCAGTTGACCCTCCCTACCAGAAGACAGCTAGCGTCAGGAATTTTTGACTTCACTGCTGGCATAGCCGCCAGAATAGTTTCCAGTCCCCGGTCTTTGCCTAAAACACCGACATAAATTACTGCCGGGCTTTTTTTCTCCTCCGAAACTCCCTCGTTTTGTTCGCTATTAAAATATTCCTGACCAAACGATCTCTGGGGGAAATTTCGAACTACTTCGATCTGGCGGGCTGTCTTAAACTTACGGGCCAGTTCATCGTCGGCCACAATCAGGCCGTTGAAAAACCCGGCTGCATGCCTCTCCATAAAATCAACCAGCCGGGCCGCCGGCACGCGCAGCGGTCCTGGAATCCACACCCTGGTGGATATGGTAAACTCGTTATGTTCGTGCACATCATAAACAACAATTCTTTTTCTTTTCACCAGCCTGAGGAAAACCCCCACCGGGATCAATTCAGGATCATGAAAGTGAAAAGCATGAGCGCGGGAGAACAGTGCCCGCTTCAGAAGGCGAAACCAGTTCAAGCAGCGGAAAAGGCGCCGGTAATTCTTCAGTCCGTAAACCTCAATTCCGTTCACTTCCTGAAAAGTGAAAGGGGCAATTGCGTGTATCTGCACCTGGTAAGAATTTTTTAATGTCTCCGCTTCTTTATAAAAGATGCGCGGGTCATCCCAGCGGTGGACCGAACTCATCATAAAAATCACAGGTTTATTATTGCAGGAGCCTGTTTTTTGCACCAGTCCGGCGGCCAACCCAAGCTCGTTTTCCATTCGTTCCGGCCAGGTCCAGAAATTTTTACCGGCCAGGCTTTTAGCGTTCCTCGCTAAGAAAACGCGCTTTTCTTCATCTCTTAGCAGTTCAACAATTACCTTACCCATAAGGTCTGTCTGGTCCATTTCCAGAAGCATGCCTGTTTCATTATTTTTTATTAATTCTCCGGTTGACCCGTTATTCAAAGTGACTATGCAGCTGCCGAAAATCATTGCCTCCAGCAGGGGATTCCCCACATTGGCAGAGTCGTTGCATGAAACAAAAACATCTGCAATAGCCTGGTACTTCGGCACCTCGTCATGCGCCACCGCACCTGCGAACAAAATATGTTTATTAACTTTTAAATCATCAGCCAAAGACATCAGCCGCCGGTGTTCCTCTCCTTCACCTGCAATCACCAGCCTGGCACGGGGTTCATGGCGGACTATTTCCGGCATCGCGGCAATGACACGGTCAATCCTTTTCCATTTGTGAAGCCGGTTAACGGTAAGAATCACCCGGTCTTCGCCGCTCAGACCCAAAGATTTTTTAAAATCTTCTTTGATGAAACCCGGAGGCAGTGAAAACTCCTTTTTAACCCCGTTCATCCAAAACTTAACCCGGGACATATTGACGCCCAGTTCTTTTAAAAGCTTATCTTCCTCCTGCCCATCATTGGTCATGATTAACAAGTCCGTCGGAATTTTTAACGCCAGGATCTGGTCCCAGAACTTCAGCCCCCAAAAGCGCCGTTTTTTAAAATATCCGATGGTGGTTCCCTGGAACCTTGAAATAACCGGTCTCCTGAAAATGTTTGCAAGGAGGTAACTGCACGGCACTCCCAGAGTGTCGTAACCATAAAAAAGATGAAATTTTTCGCGCCAAGCGAGCTTCAAACCGAAAAACAGGGACACCACCTGGAATATCAACCACCATAAATTTTTAGCAAGGTGGCTGATAATTCTTCTGGAGAAAAATATTTTAATCCAGGGCAGGTCAAACCTGATGATTTTGATGCGGGGGTGGAGATCATAAACAGAGTCCGGGCTATTGTTGCCTGTTAGAAAATAGACCAGCCAGCCCCCATCCGCGTATCCTGTCAAGGTCTTATACAAGGATTGGGCGCCCTTGCCGGCGCCCATCGACCAAACGTCAAGACCGGATATAACTAAAAGCTTTTTGTTCAAAAAATGGCCCCCCAATAAATATTTTTAAGACCATTCACTCAAGTCAAAGGTACAACTTCATATTTAATTTGATCTCCTGTCACCGAACAGCGGACATAATGGTGAAAACCGCCAAATACAGACGGGGTGTGTAGTTCTTGACCGGCGCCTCCTGCTATCACATATGTGACATTATTGTTAATAAATTTTAAATAGGTGTGAATATGTCCTGAAAAAACGGCATCCACGCTGTACTGACGACACAGCTGAATAAAGTCCTTGGCCGCTTCCGGGTAATGCCAACTGGTGCCATACAGACCACCTAATTTATTTACATTTTTATTGTTCTTAAAAGGGTAAGGCAAAAGGGGAGGTTCATGCCCAAAAATAAAAATATGCCTGCTCTTTGGCCGTGCTGACTGCAGATCGTGCAGAAGCCAATTCCACTGTGTTCCTCCCGGGTAAAGTCCTTTCTTTTTGCTCTCTGCTTTATCCTGCCAGGCTGTGTCAAGGACGATAAAGTGAGTTTCTTTATAATCAAAAGAATAGTAACTAACAACTTTACCCCGCGCATCTCTGAGCGGTAATTTATCGCCAAACACTTTTAAGAAATTATCTTCTCCATCGCCCTTTTCCCCGTCCGGACTTGCTCCCCGGTAGATTTCGTGGTTGCCGATCACAGGATACCAGGGACCATTTAAACTACTCAGAGTATCTCTGAATAAAATCATATTCTCTATGGGGCCGCCTTGCTCAGGTCCGTCTCCGGTGAAGACAGTAAAATCCGGGCCATCTTTATTGATCATCTTCACCAGGTTTGAAAGAACCCTGTTGCCATACCAATCCGGACGGGCAGAAGAAACCCCTGCGTCCCCCAACACAGCGAATTCAAAGGAATCATCATCTTTAACGGATGTTTTTTTAAAACCAACTTCCGGCCGCAGGATTAAATCCCATACTTTAAAGGAACAAATTATGACGGTTATAAAAAGGATAGCACCAAGCAAAATAGGCTTTCCCATGCAGTAAATGAGTTCTCCTTTCGCTAGTAATATCTTTTTGCTCAGTTTGCTTAACAACCGAAATGTCTAGTTTATAATCAAACGAATTATATGAAACATTTCAGCGTATGAAGATCCTATCTGGGTTCCCCTGATCCTGGCCAGGCTAAAGATGAACTCTTCACTGCTGTATACCCGGTGTGCCTGGGAAAAATAGCAGCCAAGCGACAGGACCTTTTTTTGCACGTGTTCTTCTTTTAAAACCATAAAACTTGTGTTTTTGAAAGCCAGGTTATTCCAGGGCAGCTCATATCCCATTAAAGAGCATTGCTTAAAGGCCCGTATCCCCTCCTCGGCCACAGTACGGTGGTCCTGGTGGATGTCTTCCAGAGCCGGAAGCAGCACCAGGTCCGGCCGCAATTCCCGTCGCAGCACTATCAGGCGCTCCAGGATTTCCTGACGGTTGGCAGGGAATTCCCTGACAGGTAAATCATAAATAAAGAGGTTTCCTGCGGGTATGCCCAGTACAACGGCAGCAGCTTTTTGCTCCTTAATCAGGGTGTCCGGGGAGAAACCTGAAGGTAACGATTTGGCCGCTGTTGAAAATGCCGCCTGAAAAACTTCTTTGCCCTCAGCTATTAACCTGGCTATTGTGCCGCCGCAGCCCAACTCGCCGTCATCGGTATGAGGAGCGAGAACCAGGATCCTTTTAAACATATGCGCCCTCCGCATTAAGTAAGCCACTGTATATATCCATCATCAACCTGGCATTATGATCCCAGGTGTAATTTTTCAAAACCGTCTTCCTGGCCTGCGCACCCAACCTCCGGGCAGTATTCTCGTCCTTTAACAGGGTTTCCATAGCGCCAACCAGGCTGCCCAGATCCCCCGCTTCGGCAAGCAAACCGTTCTCACCATGGCAAATTACATCTGAAATACCCTGCCCCCTAACACCTACCACCGGCTTTCCGTGAGCCATTGCCTCCAGGTAAACCACCCCAAATCCCTCGTTCCAACTTGGCAGTACAAACAAATCACACACAGACATATATTCCATCACTTTAGCGTTAGGCAGGGGAGGTATAAATTCGACCAGCTCTTTTATTCCCAACTCCATGGCCAGGCGCTCTAAATTCTTTCCTTCCTCTCCTCCGCCGATGATCACAAGCTTTATGTTGTAAAATTTCTCTTTTAACTCTTTTACTGCTCTCAGCGTCAGGTCATGCCCCTTGGTTTTCCTAAGGCTGCCCACGGAAAGGATAACCTTCCGGCCACCGTATGTTTCCCTGAGAGGGCTGCAGCCCTCATATATTACATCCGGTTCAATACCATTGCCGATCACTTTAATTTTTGGGTCTTCACCGAGATAAGTCCTGCAAATTCCCGCCAGCTTCCGGCTTACGTTTACCACTGCCCCGGCTGAATTAAGAGCCTTGAGCACATTAGAATAACACCTGCTGTTCCGTGTAATCGTATCCTGAAAATCCCTGCCATGAACTGTAACCACAAAAGGCTTTTGTAAGATTTTGCTTATAAGCATGGCGGCATAACCATCCGGCAGCGCGGTATGGGCGTGTATAAGGTCAAACGGAGCCTCCCTGTTTAGCGTAAGCACTAACTTTTTCACACCCTGGCAGTAAAACCAGCCACTGAATTCAAAAAGCATGTTGTGGGGCAAAAGTAAATAGCGCGGGTGGAATACCTTAACATCTCCTTCATCAACCTGTTTTGGGATCAGCGCGTATCCTCCCCACTTCTTCCTGAAACGGAGGGGAAATGGAACCGCAGGCACCGGGGCTATGACTTTTACCGAACAGCCCAGGCGGGCCAGGTTCTGAACCTGAGAACGCACAAAACCACCTCTGATTTTCTCAAAGCTATTAGGGTAAAGATTTGAGAGGCAAAGTACGTTCATGACCCGCCAACCTCTTTACCCGAAGAAAACTTTCCAAAATAAAGATGCACGGCGCACAGCGCTGTTCCAAATAAGATCCACATAAAACGGGCGTACATCAAACTGCTGGAACTGACAGCGGCAATAGGAAAAGCCACAAGGGCGATAAAAGAGCTCTCGGCCAACACTTTAACCAGGCCGGGACCAGCTCTGACTGCCGCCACAAAAAGGTCAGACAGCAGTTTAAGGTAAAATACTATATAAAGTATAAAAATAAAGAACCCGTAGTTGATTATAATTTCGAGCCACCAGTTGTGCAGGGCAAGCAATATAAAATTGTCGCTGCGGTATTTTTTCATATGCTCTTCAGCGTTTCCTGCTCCCACCCCCATCAAACTGTGCCTGTTCAACTCATAAAAACTGTTCTTAAACAGGATCATCCTCGCTGAACTTTCCCCTCCGACATATTCAAGGGAAACAAGATGGTGCTTGGCTATCCGGTACTGCCTGCTTGACCAGTAATTAATCTTCGGATTTACCGCTGCCGCGCCAATATATATGAAAATAAGTATGCATATAACCGCCAGCATGTTCCTGAGAGCCTTTAACCTACCTTGTGCCAGGTATATAACAGCAGCAGCGGCTGCGGCCAAGGCCAGGGAAAGCATATTAGCCCTCGAGCCGGTGTTTACAACCAGAAAAGCACCAGTCCCCATCATTAAAACCAGAACAACAGCCAGGGGCGCGGTTATAAACCTGCGCAGGCAATACCTGGCTGTTACATAAAGCAACGGCAGATATAAAACCAGGTATGTAGCAAGATCATTGGGGTTTTTAAATATTCCCCGCGGCACTTTTGAGTTAACGATATCTCCCGATGTTATAAGGTGTTGACCGGTTTTATACTCCCAAAGGCCTACAAACAACACAACAAAATAAACAACAATAAGGATAATGACGAGAAATCTTAAATCGTTTTCTTTAAAGTAAATAGGAGTAAAGCCGATCAGGCATAATCCTGTAAACAGGTAATAGATATTGCTCAGCCCATCTATCCTGTTGTCACACCATAATAGCGAAAGTAACGCCCAGCCAAACCAGAGCATAAAAAAAACAAAATAACGTTCAACCCCGGGCGGAAGGCTGACTTTAATTTTTTTTGCGGCTATTAAAATACTGAAGAGCAAAAGGTGCAGGGTAAATAGAATTTTATAGGCAAAAATATTTGGCCAGGCGCTAAACGCCAGCAGCGGCCCGAAAAAGGCTGCGGCCAGGGTTGCCAGCCACAACCACTTCAGTATATTAAGGGGGACTTTATCTGATTCAATTGGTCTAACCTCTACTTTGACCTTCTCAAGCAAGCCAGCCTCAGCCTCACTTTTTCTATTAATTTTTGTACCACGGGGAGTGCAAGTACTCTCATCCTGACAGTCAGGATGAAATTCACCAAAATAAAGCTGCCAACAATGAAAGCCAGCCAGATATAAATTATTGAATAAAGCAACACTTCGCTGCCTAGCAACCAGCCCAGTTTCTTCCTGGCTTTGTTTTTGATTGCTTGAACCTCACCCGCTGAAATCAGATTCATCCTTACCGCAAGAAACATGAAGAGCAAAGAGAAGACAATACCATTGACTATAAAAGATACAATCCAGTTGGAGAAAAAAGGCTTGAAGAGCCAGGGAAGCAGCCCTGCGGCGACAGAAACCAGAAAGATCTTCAGGGTCAGGCTCCACGGGTACACCTGTTTGAATGTGCATTGCAGCACATCACAGATTTTATACAACTGTATAAAAACCATAAAATAAATTCCCAATACCGTGGCCAGAGCTGCTCCCCACACTCCAAACAGCCAGATTAGAAGTATGTTCAGGGTTACGCTGATAATAACGGTATAGATGGAATAAACCATTATTACCTTTGACAGACCCGCGGCCAGCAAAACTGACCCAAAAGTGGTGACCCGCGGGGGCAGGGTCAGCAGGTATATTTGAAATATGCCATTACTCTCCAAATACTTCTGTGAGTATAAAAACAGCAGGCACTCCTTGGAAAATATAAACAGGAAAACCATTATCGGCAGAATAATCAACGATACTTTATAGATCGATCTGTGCCACAGCTCTAAAAGTTGTTTCAGTTTTCCCTTGCGGTACAATACCACCAGTTCCGGCATCAAAACAGACATAACCGCCGCGTTTAGCACCCTGGCAATGGGCAGTTCCGTTGCCCCGTTAGCATATATGGCGAATTCACGGGCTGTAAAATACCCGGATATCACCAGTTTATCTATTTGTCTGTTAAACGTCCCCACCAGCGATGATAAACCGATGGGTACAGTAAATCTTATTTGTTCCAGTAAATTCTGGTGACCAAGTTTCAGCGGTACTGAGAAAAAAGGCCGAAAGATAAGAAAGGAAAGAAAAACAAATTCCAGCACGTAATATACAAGCAGGCTTTTAAAAATATTTTCCAGAGAAGGCGCTAAATAAATTGTCAGGCAAATAACTGAAAACCTTGCCAGGGTTGCGCAGGTGAGAATACCAGCCGCAAAAACAGCTTTTTTAATGCAAATGTAGAGGTTATGGTAGTAGGATGTCGGCATAGTCAACAGGGGGACCAGCGAAAATATTTTAATTACCTGGGTCAGGGCTGGGTTATTGAATTTGGCGCCGAAAAAAACCGCTCCAAAATACAGGAAAATCGCAAAAAGCAGACCCAGTATAAATAAACTTATATAGGACTGAAAAATAAATGTTTTTTGTCTTTCGGGTTCAAACCTTGGCACAAAAAAATTAATGCTTGTGGTAATACCCAGTGTGAAAAGAGGAATAAAGGAAAAATATAATAACCAAACCTGCCTGTAAGTGCCGTAGTCCTCCATCGACAAAACGCGGGACAGGATCATACCCAGTACCGTAAGTGTAAAAACATCCAACATCTTGGCAAATGTGAGTAAAAATGCCTGATAGCTGAGGCTGTTTTTCATGACACTCTTTATCCGCCCAGAACTGCTCTTGCCACCATTTGTACAGCGTCAACCGTAATTTCAGGGTAAAGCGGCAGAGCCAGGGTCTCATTTGAAGCGCTTTCCGCCTCGGGTAGGTCTCCTGTCTTATAGCCAAGTCCGCGAAACACCTCCTGCAGGTGGAGGGGCAGCGGGTAGTAGACACCGCTTTTAATTCCTTCTTTTTCCAGCCGCGACTTTAATTCATCCCTTTTTTTTGAACGCAGCACATAGAGGTGGTACACGCTTACATTCCAATCTTCAATGAAAGGAGTGAGCACATCGCTGCTCTGTAATAACTGATCGTACAGGCAAGCCCTCTCTCTCCTTTGTTCATTCCAGCGCTCCAAATACTTTATTTTAACTCTCAGCACGGCGGCCTGAATCTCATCAAGGCGGCTGTTGTAACCGGGAACGCTGTGGTAATACCTCTTTCTGCTGCCGTGTACCCTTAAAAGTCTGATCCGGCCGGCCAGTTCGTCATCATTAGTTACAACCATCCCTCCATCACCATAGCCGCCCAAATTTTTGGTCGGGTAAAAACTAAAACAGCCTGTGTCGCCAAGAGATCCGGCCATACGCCCCTTGTAACTGGCGCCTATAGCCTGGCAGGCGTCTTCAATTAGCGCCAGACTGTACGTGTTGGCAAGATCCAGCAGCGGATCCATGTCAGCCATTTGCCCGAATATGTGCACCGGTATGATGGCCCTGGTCCGGGAGGTGATCTTTTTTTCCACAAGATGGGGATCAAGGTTATAAGTCCGGGGGTCAATGTCTGCAAACACAGGTTTTCCCCCTGCTTTTGAAATAACTTCCGCCGTGGAAAAGAAGGTGTAGGGAGTGGTTATAACCTCATCGCCAGGTCCGACACCAAGAGCCAACAATGATAACAGGAGCGCGTCAGTACCGCTGGCCAAACCGATGCCATGTTTGACCCCGCATAATTTTGCAACTGAGATTTCCAGTGCAGCCACATTTTTGCCCAGAATATATTCACCGCTTGCCAAAACTGATTTTACGGCAGTCATTATTTCCTCACTGATTGAATCATACTGTGCTTTTAAATCCGCTAACGGTAACACCATTTACCCGCCCCCTCAACCATTAAATTCTGATTATTCTATTGCTTTTTTTCTTTAAGCCTTTTGTTGTATTACGGGTATCAACTAGTATAGAGGCGTGATCAGCTATCCATTTGTAATCGAAGCAGCTATGGTCGGTGGCGATTACAACACAATCAGCGCGCGCCAACTCCTCTTCAGTCAGGTCTACACTTTTTAAACTCCTTTTTGAAGACAGCTCAACTGTTGGGATGAACGGATCGTGGTAAACCACCTCCGCTCCGTAATCAGCCAGGATGGACATGATCTTTACCGCGGGAGATTCCCGGCAGTCTTCGATGTCTTTTTTATAGGCGGCCCCTAAAACCAGTATCCTTGAATCACAAATGCTTTTTTTGTTTATTCTGTTTAAATACTCCCAGACTTTTTGGGCTACAAAATAGGACGCTTTTATGTTAATCTGAACGGCGGTTTCAATTAAGTTGGAATAGAAGTCAAACTCTTTCGCCTTCCAGGTTAAATAAAACGGGTCGACTGGTATGCAATGCCCCCCTACTCCCGGACCGGGGTGAAATATCTGAAAGCCAAAAGGCTTTGTTCCCGCAGCTTCAACAATTTCCCAAACGTCAAGTCCCATACGGTCGCAGATAAACATCAGCTCGTTAACCAGTGCGATATTGACCGCACGGTAAACATTTTCAAATATCTTTGTCATTTCAGCCGCTGCAGGCGAAGACACCGGTACTATATGTTTTATGGTCTGAGTATAAAATATTTGGGCCACCTCAAGGCAGGTCGGGGTTACCCCGCCTACAACCTTGGAAATGTTCTTGGTTTTAAAGCGTTTATTGCCAGGGTCGACTCTTTCGGGTGAAAAAGCCAGAAAGAAATCTTCTCCAACCTTTAGCCCCTTTTTTAATAGTTTAGGTAAAACAATCTCCTGAGTAGTGCCAGGATAAGTAGTGCTTTCAAGTGTAACCAACTGTCCACGGCGAAGACTCTTAGCTATTCTTTCAATAACATCTATGATTTGCGAGATATCTGGATCACGGGTCGCGGTAAGCGGTGTGGGAAGACAGATAATTATCACATCTGCCCATCGCAGTCTGTCGTAATCACTTGATACGGTGATTCTACCCTTGGAAAGCAGATGTTTCAGGTCAACCTCACTTACATCTGAAATATAATTCATACCTTTCTTGAGAAGATTGACCCGTTCCTCATTTTTATCAATACCGGTTACATTAAAGCCGGCTTTAGCATTTTCCACGGCCAGAGGTAATCCGACATAACCCAAGCCAATTACAACAACGTTTGCCTGGCGGTTTATTATTTTATTTTTTGTTTCTTCTACCGGCCTTTCCAAATCATTTTCCCTCCACTAATGTTGCTCCATAGTACAGCCCAAATCAGGTATTAACCTTCGCAGCAAAGATAATGACTGCTTCTCATCAAACTGCCAAACACCGGGGTGCCTTTTGAAAAACATCTCCTCCACGGCAGGCAGAAAACTTTCATTGGTTTTCACAATCATTATTCTTTCGTGTTTTGTAGTCCGGGGTTGCTCACCAATGCTATACAGCTCTTCAAGCAGTTTTTCACCTGGCCTGACCCCGGTAAACACTATGGGAATATCTATTTCCGGTCGGAAACCGGATAATTTAATCAAATCCCTGGCCAGGTCAACAATTTTCACTGGTTCCCCCATATCTAACAGAAAGATTTCTCCTCCCTTTGCTATGGCGCCAGCCTGAATAACTAACTGTGCGGCTTCTGGTACAGTCATAAAATATCTTGTCATGTCCGGATGAGTCACTTTGACTGGACCACCTGCTGCAATCTGCTTTTTAAAAAGCGGCACTACACTCCCCCTGCTGCCAAGCACATTCCCAAATCGAACTGATGCAAATTTTGTATGGGATTTATCGCTCATCCTCTGGGTAATCATTTCAGCGACTCTCTTGGTGGCACCCATAACACTTTTGGGGTTGACAGCTTTATCAGTAGAGATAAGTACAAAAACTTGTGCTTTAATCCTATCAGCCGCTTGCGCCACGTTCAGTGTGCCAATAACATTGTTTCTAAAGGCTTCATCCGGAATCTTTTCCATTAACGGCACATGCTTGTGGGCGGCAGCGTGATATATAACTTCCGGACGATATTGTGAAAATATACGATCTACTCTGTTACGGTCCCTTACATCTGCTATTTCAATAGCCCGGTTAACTTCAGGATAATTGCTTTCCAGACTTAAATCCGCTTCATATACACTGTTCTCCCCGCGACCCAAAAGAATGAGCAGGCCAGGTTTAAAAGAAGCAACCTGTCTGCACAACTCCGAACCTACCGACCCACCCGCTCCGGTCACAAGTACTACGCGGCCTGTAAAATACCCGGCTATCTCACGTAAATTAA
>CAZIYV010000094.1:0-13334 GCA_964543575.1 uncultured Pelotomaculum sp. | reverse complement strand
TTTTATCAAATTTTACTGCCAATGTTGGATGTGTAATCATCCCTTTATCAACTCTAGATAAATCTATATACCAAAACTCTAAATCTGATTGGGTATTTTCGCTTAATACATTATCATTGATTGTGCAAATATCACCCAGTCGTACTTCCTGCCACTCGTGGGTAAATCCGGGGAGTCGTTTTTTACCTGTGAGCAGGTTTTGCATCAGCCATATTTTCTGCTGCTTTTTCTCGGAGATAAGCCGTTCTTCCAATTCGATGGCCCTGTCCCAGGTTGAGAGGATTTCAACTATTTTCTGTTGCTCTTTAATATTTGAAGGTATGCAGACTGGAGTTTTATTGAAGTCATCCTGACCGAGTGTCCTATTTCTCCCCGCTCCACCAGGTGAGGCCAATTCAAGAAGATGCCTGCCATACGGAGTTAAAAAAATCTTCAATAGATAACTTATGTCTACATTTACTTTTGACCGCCACATTGGGAATCTGTGTGAAGCAATCATTCCTTTTTCCTGATCGGTAGTAATTCCAACGGCTTGCTCCCATGCAAAGACAATATTAATAATTAAACAGTCCATCTCAACCCAAAAAACGGATTTATTTCCCAGGTCGATACCCTTAACCGGCTCTTTATGAAACAACCCTTTTCCATGAGAACGGATACCAATCTCCTGGTATTCATGATCAGGAATGACTTCTACGGGTATTCTGACTCTATTAAGCAAATTACCTAATTCAATAACTTTCCAGTCTCTAGGGTAACCTTTGTAAGGCCCTTTTGTTAAAAAGTATTCACTGTCTTTTGGCATCACTGTCTCCTATAATCCAAGCCTGTCATTATGCCTCTATTTTTTAACGGTTTTATCATTTTGCCGGCGTCAGCAAAATGATCATCGTGAAAACCATTTTCGTGACGTCAAGAAAATGGTTGATATTGCTCATAATCCCAACTCCTTCAGATATCCGGCCATCCGCGCCTCGACTTCGGCAAGCTCCTTTTGGATGTTGGCGATATTGGTTTTTACCTCTTCAATATCCACCAAGGCTTCCTCTTCGAAGGTATCAACATAGCGGGGGATATTCAGGTTGTATTCGTTGGCCTTGATTTCGTCAACGCCGGCCACGTGGGCGAATCTTTTGATATCCGCCCGGTTTTTATAGGCGTTTATAATATCCTCGATATGCTTTGTTTCGAGCTTGTTCTGGTTCTTGTCCTTTTTATAGCGGAGCCTGCCGTTTTCATCCCTGCCGGAGGCGTCAATGAAAAGCACGTCGTCAAGATTGCGATTTTTCTTGAAAACTAAAATGCACGCCGGAATACCGGTGCCGTAAAAAAGGTTGGCGGGCAGGCCGATGACCGCGTCCAGCAGGTTTTTCTCGATTA
Source organism: uncultured Pelotomaculum sp. (assembly GCA_964543575.1). GTDB lineage: Bacteria > Bacillota > Desulfotomaculia > Desulfotomaculales > Pelotomaculaceae > Pelotomaculum_B. The sequence goes on along the minus strand of CAZIYV010000094.1, from coordinate 11,954 downwards.
CGGCCTGTCTAATCCTGCCTTCCGACGCGCCCCTGAACAAAACGCCGTGGGGAGCGACGGCGGCAATCCTGCCACCGCTTTTAAGGCTGGCGACCATGTGCAGCAAGAATGCCCAGTCGCCCTTGCTGGCGGGGGGCACACCCCAGTCAAAGCGGTGATACCTGTCGAGTGACGCTTCCATCTTGAATTCTTTGCCTTTGCCGGTCATCTCGCCGCCGGTGTTAAAACCCGCAGCCCATTTATCCTGCGAAAAAGGCATGTTGGCCACGATGACGTCGAACTGCATGAGATTGCCGTCCGGGTCCAGGTGCAGGGGGTTGGCCAGGGTATCGCCCCAGAGGATTCTGGCGTCCAAGATCTGATGGAGAAACATGTTCATTTTGGCCATCGACCAGGAGGAGCCGTTCATTTCCTGCCCGTATAACGAAAGGCTCTTGATCAAACCGTTTTCCTTTTCTTTAGCTGTTTTTCCGGTTTTTATGAGCAGGGAACCGGAGCCGCAGGTGGGGTCGTACATGGTGTCGCTTATTTTCGGGTCGACGATGCGCGCCATCAGTTCCGACACTTCGGAGGGTGTAAAGAAGGAACCGGCTTTTTTACCGGCCTGGCTGGCAAACTCACCGATCATATATTCAAATGCTTCGCCAATGGTGTCAGAGACCACCTTGCCTTCCTCGGGCTTGATGGAAGAAGGGCTCAGGTCAAGGGACTCGAAATCTTCCAGCAACTCCCGCAAGCGGGTGTTTCTTTGCTTTTGATTGCCCAGCATGGCTTCACTGTTAAAGTCAATGTTTCTAAATATACCCGTGAACAGGGAAGGATTGTCGTCTTCTATGCCTCGTAAAGCCGTATTGATAAGTTCCCCCAGGTTATCGTCATATCTTTTGTTATAAAGCCAGGGAAATCTATGTTCTTCCCTGATGACAAAGGGGAGCCTGCTTTTCGCTCTTTCCAACCTTACCGGATTATCATATTTTTTTCTTAATTCTTCGACGTTTTCCAGATAGGTGTCGCTCAGGTATTTAACGAAAAGCATGGGCAGGATGTAATCTTTATAGTTGGCCGCGTCGATAGCCCCTCTGAATGTATTTGCGCCTCTCCAAAGCGCGGCCTCAATGTCTTTTCTGGTGGTCGCCATCATTGTGCCTCCCTGGTGTCTGCAGTGACGCTTTTTATTACTGCCTCCATAAGCCTTTGATCTTCTGTGATCAAATCGCACAACAGCCGGTTTCGTTTTTTGTGCAGCAGCCACATCCGGCCAAGCGCCATTTGTTTTGCATATTCTATGGCGGGTATGTCCAACGCCGCCAAAGCCTTCACTGATATAGACTTTACAGCCGCGACCGAACCGACAATATTGCCGTTCAGCCAGGCAATGCCCTGGTTTTCCAGCAGGCAGGCTATATAGGCCGGGAAATATTCTTGGAACACGCGGATAACAATAAGGTTGCTTGAAAAGGTTGTGCCCGGTACGTCCTCCCTCACCAGCGTTGCTGCATCCGGATTCAGCCGTTTAAGTATAATATCGTTTTTCCGAATGAGATAGCCGTCACTAACAGGAGTCAGCCTTTTTATTTCCGAAGCACTGTGTATATCGTTGAAAATTCCCAAATGGTTCGGTTGGATAAAATTATATGTTATAAAACTTGCCTTGTACACAAGTTCGTGTTGCCTGGCATCGGGCAGCCCATTTAATATATTAGCTATTTGTCCAAGCTTCACATTCTTTAACACCGCCACTTTTTTCACTCCCTTTCAACCGGTGTCCGGGAGAACAACTGCATATAGTTCGCCTGAATATATGGATGCCAAAACCACTTCCATTGTGGAGAATGGCTTTGGCCTTTAAAAATAACCAGGCTATTCTCTTGCTTTATAAGAACAAGTCCAGTCCGGCCAGTTGTCGCCCTTGCCACGGTTGTTGCGCCAGTGCAGCGGCTGGAGGTTCTTCAGGTCATCTGTTCCACCGCGGGCTACCGGCTTGACATGGTCTATCTCCCAACCGTAATCAGAGTTGACATTGCCGTAATCGTTGAATTTAATCCACGCGCCGCACCGGTCTTTCCTGATCTCGTTTTGGTCGTATTTGGGGACGATGGTTGCCTTGCTCCATACATACAATATAACCATCTGGTCAAAAGACTCGTTCAGTAACGTGCGATTTACTTGATGTGCCATGGCTTCTCCTTTCCGAGACAAAGCGCATCCACCAGCAAAACCGCAAATACCATTGCATTTGAGCGCTATTTACGATATCATGTGTTTGCACAAAAACATGAGCTAATTTCAGCGGCAAGTCCGGGAATGGCCAATTCCCGGGCTTGTTTTTTTGCCTCTGTTTTGTCGTCCCAACCCCCTCTAGAAAAGGGCAAGAACAAATAAATTATCTTCCAGGGTAAATTATACCAAAAAAATCGCTCTTGTCCATTATATTTATTTCTATGTTAAGCATTAACATGTTATCATTACGCTTATTTTGTAAATTGTTGAGCGGTAAAAAAAATAAAACCCCTTTTCTAATTGAGGGGTTTTATAAATTACCAAAAGTATAAGCGGATGTTAAATTTGGCATTGCCTATTTTCTGGTATGACTTAACAGCTCTTTTATTTTTTACCGGCCAGCCTGGTCATAAGGTTGGTCAGTACCTGTCTCTCTTCATTGTTGGCAACTTCCCAGAGCTCCTTGACCGCTTTTTGTTCCGGATTGGCGGGGGGAACGTTGTTAGCCAGGATATCGCCCAGCTGATAGGCCATTGAATTAAGTTGCTCCCTTGAAATCCCCATTTCTTCGGCGTATTCCACAGCTTGCCCCAGGGTCCTCTTCCAGTTATCCCAGCTGGTATTGAGCATATTCACCTCTAATGACACCCCTCTTCCTTATTTTGAAGTAGTTTTCCCCACCATCACCTGTTTATTCTTTTTTTGGATTATCATCTGATATAGTTCTAATTTTCCCTGCTATAGGACAAAATGTTTTTAGAGCCATAATAGAGAATTAAAAACCTGTAAATTATTGAAGAGTTTTGATATAGTTAAGTTAAATAAGCTTGCATTAGGAAATTAGGGCGGTGGACAGGCAGTGAGCATCTTGATCCTGGCTATTGAGACTTCATGTGATGAAACCTCGGCGGCGGTGGTGGCCGACGGCTCACAAATACTATCGAATATTATATCCTCTCAGGTGGATGTTCACCGGAAATTTGGCGGGGTGGTGCCGGAAGTGGCTTCGCGCAAGCACCTGGAGTTGCTGAACCGGGTAGTGGCGGAGGCGCTGGCGGAGGCAGGTGTGGGGTTTAAAGATTTGAACGCCGTAGCGGTAACCTACGGTCCCGGGTTGGTCGGCGCGCTGCTGGTCGGTGTTTCAGCGGCTAAGGCCTTTGCCTACGGACTGGACCTGCCCCTGCTGGGGGTAAACCACCTGGAGGGTCATATATACGCCAATTTCCTGGTTGAGCCAGGCCTGGCTTTCCCCCTGCTCTGCCTGGTGGTGTCAGGCGGTCACACCGACCTGGTGCTTGTAGAAAAGCACGGTCGCTACCGCGTGGTGGGCCGGACCAGGGACGACGCCGCGGGTGAGGCGTTTGACAAGGTGGCCCGCACTTTAGGCCTCGGCTATCCCGGCGGACCGCTGATCGACCGTCTGGCCGCTGGCGGAGATGCGGCAGCAATCAACCTGCCCAGGGCTTACCTGGAAAAAGGCAGCCTGGATTTCAGCTTTAGCGGGCTGAAGTCTGCTGTGATAAATTATCTGCACCGTGCCGGACAGCGGGGTGAGGAAGTGAACAAAGCCGACCTGGCGGCAAGTTTCCAGAAAGCGGTTTCAGATGTTCTGATCGATAAGACCCTGATGGCCGCGAGGGAAACCGGGGTTTCCACAATCCTGCTCGCCGGCGGGGTAGCCTCTAATTCCGGGCTGCGGACCGGCCTGGCGGAGTCGGCCGGGAGAGAGTCGTTGAGGGTGATTATTCCAGCACCGGTTCTTTGTACGGACAATGCGGCCATGATCGCCTGCGCCGCATACTATAAATTCCTGCGGGGCGCATTTGCCCCCCTGACACTTAATGCGGTCCCGAATTTAAAACTGGGTGAGGAAAGATACGAAGGTAATTTCAAGAAAATCAGCAATAATGTCCTGGGTAATATATGACTTGAGTCCCAGAAACAGGAGTTCTGTGGATGATTATTTCTGTGGATAATGTGCATAAGTCTGTTAATAACTTGCGGAATAAGGGATTTTTCTGTGGGTGAAATCATCGGGAGAAAAAATGCTTCATATACACAAATATTTGCTTTAAACGGGGCGCCCGAAGCGAACATACTGCCGGTTACCTCGCACTGCAATGTGCGATGTGTGTTCTGTTCACACCACCAGAACCCACCGGGTGTACTCTCGTACCGCATTGCCCCCTGCACGCCGGACGAGGTCAGGCAGGTTGTCTGTTTTCTGGATCCGGCAAGGCCGGTGGTAATCGGGGAGTCGGCAACACGGATTATAGAGGGTGAGCCTCTAACCAATCCCGCAATCAGGGAGATCTTGTTGCTAGTCCGTTCCTGTTTGCCCCGGACACCCATCCAGATCACCACCAACGGCAGCCTGCTGGACGAAAGCATGGTAGACTTCTTATGCCGGCTTGGCCGGGTGGTGGTAAACCTCTCTCTGAACAGCGCGGTGGAGAAAAGCCGTGCCTATCTGATGGGAGACACAGCTCCCGCCTGCGCCTTGAGAAGCGCGGGCCTGCTAAAAAGCTACGGGCTGCCTTTTCACGGCAGCATAGTGGCCATGCCCCACCTGGTAGGGTGGAGTGATCTGGAAGAGACTGTCAGATATCTTGAAGATTGCGGCGCCGAGACAATTCGCCTGTTCTTGCCCGGGTTTACCAGGCTGGCCGCGGCCGCCCTGCGTTTTGAGCCGTCCTTGCGCGAAGAGCTTAATGAATTTGTGGCCGGACTACGGCATAGAGTGGATATCCCGCTGACCTGTGAACCTCCTCAAATTTGTGACCTGGAACCAGTGGTAGGAGGAGTGATCAAGGGCTCTCCCGCGGCGGGTGCAGGAATCCGTTGCGGAGATGTTATCCGTACGGTAAATGGAGTTCCGGCCCAAACCAGAGTCCAGGCTTTCAAGCAGGTTTTAAAGGCCGGCTCTCCGGAAATCACTGTCGCCAGGGAGGAAGGATTAGTTTCTCTTCAGTTCAAAAAAGATCCTCTTGAGAGGTCGGGTCTGGTGATGGATTACGACCTGGACCCGGTATTGATTACTGATATGGCACGGGCCTTAAGACGGCACGGAGCAGAGAGGGCGCTGGCGCTCACTTCCGAACTGGGCAGCCAGGCCATAAGCGACGGGTTCAAGCGATTTTTAAAGGGAGAAGCGGAAATAGAAGCTCTGATGGTGAAAAGCCGTTTCTTTGGTGGTTCAATTGGAGCCGCCGGTCTGCTTACGGTGGCTGATTTCGAAGCCGCCCTGGCAGAATACCTGAGTGACAAACCAGGACGGCGCCCACTCCTGGCACTGCTGCCGGGCCTGGCCTTTGACCGCCGGGGCAAGGACCTGACCGGTCGCTCCTTTGTTGATCTAAAGCAGAGGTTCGGAATGAGCTTTGAGGTGTTGTAAACCATTTTTAGTTAATTTTCAGTGCGGTGATTGCAGGGAACAGCACTGGCACTGTTGAATATCTATCTTTAACCTTTGGGACCGCGGGCATTTGACCAAACAGCCAAGGAACTGCGAATCTACCATATAGGGGGCGTAAATATGAAAGTTAAGCAGATTTCAATTTTTCTGGAAAACAAGTCTGGTCGCCTGGCCCAGGTGACCAGGACGCTCGGGGAAAACAGCATTAACATCCGGGCGCTGTCCATCGCCGACACAACTGATTTCGGCATATTGAGACTTATTGTCAACGACCCGGAGAAAGCTTACCTTATTTTAAAGGATAAGGGTTTTACGGTAAGCGCAACAGATGTGATTGCCGTGGAAGTGGCAGATAAGCCCGGCGGATTGGCTGAAGTCCTCCAGTTGTTGGACCGGGCGGGCATAAACATTGAGTACCTCTACGCTTTTCTTCAAAAATCGGCCAGCGCCGCCCTGGTTGTTTTCAGGGTAGAACAGCTTGACGAGGCGGTCAAAGTCCTGCAGGCAAGCGGCACCCGCATTCTGAGCGGTGACGAGGTTTATAAGTTATAGGTAGATAAACGGGGGAACGCACAGGGGGACGGTTCTCGTGTGCTTCATATGAAGCACACGAGAACCGTCCCCCTGTGCGTTTGGTCCCCCTGTGCGTTTGTGGGGGGGTGTTTACTTGACGGAAAGCCTGGGCTTAAAAAGACAGTTGAGAAAAGATATTTTGAAGGTGAGAGATGGCTTGGCGCCCGGACAGGTGGATGAAAAGAGTAAAGAGATCGCCGCCAGGCTGCTGGACCTGGACGAATACCGGCGCGCCAGCACCATCATGATTTACCTTGATTTCCGCAATGAGGTACGGACCGGTGAGCTGGTTAAAAAGAGCATGGCGGCCGGTAAAAATGTAGCTGTGCCGGTTACAGACGTTGCCGGCTGCAGGCTGACACCATCTCTTCTTCTTAACTATCCCGGCGACCTGCAGCCAGGCGCCTGGGACATCCTGGAGCCCTCGCCTCAAGCCGTACGGCCGCTGGATCCGGAAAAGTTGGACCTGGTAATAGTGCCCGGGGTGGTTTTTGATACCGCCGGATACCGCCTCGGCTACGGCCGGGGGTTTTATGACCGCTTTTTGCCACGTACCGGGCAGGGAACTGTATTCGCCGGCCTGGCCTATGAATTTCAGGTGCTGCCAGACATTTTCCCGGGGCAGCACGATATGCCTATGCACTTGATTTTGACGGAAGACCGGTTAATCAGGATAAATCAACAGGGTTAGTATTTAACAATCCTACATGTGAAAAATATATTTAACTGTTGTGCTTTGATGTGGAACTGCGTTAGCCGGTCTGGCAAGGCGAAGGATGTTTTTTGTTTGCCGGTGTGGTTTTTGGCATTATAATATAGGTTAGAAGTCAAGTCAGAAGGGATTTGCTGCAGTGCACAGAGACGAGTTGCGCAGGTTGCTGGAAAACGTAAAGAACAATAAAGTTGATGTGGCAGAAGCGCTGGATCGGCTAAAGAACCTGCCATATGAAGACCTGGGCTTCGCAGTTATAGATCACCACCGCGCCTTACGTAAAGGCTTCCCCGAAGTTATTTTTTGTCAGGGCAAAACGGCGGAACAGATAGCCCGGATATTTGAAAAGCTCTGCGGTGGGGACAGGGGAATTTTAGGTACGAGAGCCTCATATGAAGCTTTTGAAAAAGTGAAGGAAATATGTCCGGATGCTGTTTACCACGAACTGGCCCGGACCATAGTGATCGGCAGGGGCGAACAGCCGGTTAAAAAGGGTAAAATCCTTGTGATCAGTGCCGGGACGGCCGACATGCCGGTGGCTGAAGAGGCCGCCATTACAGCGGAAGTGATGGGCAACGAGGTGCGGAGAATTTACGATGTCGGTGTGGCAGGTATTCACCGGCTGCTGGATAAGCTGGATGAGGTGCGTTGGGCGCATGTCATCATTGTGGTAGCCGGCATGGAGGGAGCCCTGGCCAGTGTGGTGGGGGGGCTGGCCGATCAGCCAGTTATCGCCGTGCCAACCAGTATAGGTTATGGAGCCAGCTTCAACGGGCTTGCCGCGCTTCTCGCCATGCTTAACAGCTGCGCTTCGGGCCTTAGTGTTGTTAACATCGACAACGGCTTTGGCGCCGCAGCCATGGCCAATGCGATTACCCGAATGATTGAGGGGGCGCGTGTGTGAGAATAGCCTATTTCGATTGTTTTTCAGGAATAAGCGGGGATATGTGTCTGGGCGCCTTGATCAGCGCCGGGGTTGACTTTGATCTGTTAAAGGGAGAGTTGGCCCGCCTGCCGGTTGAGGGCTATAACCTGCACTGGAAAAGAGAAATAAGGAACGGGATCGGCTGCGCCAACGTCTTCGTGGACCTGCTGGAAACAGGACAGCCCGAGCGGCGCCTGGCAGATATTATAAAGATAATCGCCAGCAGCGGGCTGCCGCTGGAAGTAAAGGAAAAAAGCCAGGCTGTCTTCAATCGACTGGCTGAGGCTGAGGCTGCTATCCACGCCACGACTCCGGACCAGGTCCACTTTCACGAGGTCGGAGCGGTTGACGCCATCGTGGACGTGGTGGGCACCGTACTGGGCCTGCGCCTGCTTGGAGTAGATCGGGTTTACGCTTCACCTTTGCCCATGGGCAAGGGTTTTATCAAATGCAGGCATGGCGTGATTCCTTCACCCGCCCCCGCCACGCTGGAAATTCTGCGGCAGGCGCCTGTTTACGGCGCCGGTATCATAGGAGAATTGGTGACTCCCACCGGAGCGGCCTTGATTTCCGTACTGGCGGATGCCTTTATTGACCTGCCGGCGCTGACTGTGGAAAAGGTGGGCTACGGCGCCGGTAAAAAGGTTATGGACCACCCCAACCTGTTAAGGTTAATCCTGGGGGAACCCTACCAGGCAAAGCTGCAGGGTCCTTTTCCCCGCCACGGCGGCCATGACCGGGAACAACTCCACACCCACCCGCATGAACAACAGGCAGGGCACTCCCATGCTCATGAACACCAGCACGGGCATGTTCACCGTGAACAGCAAGACCATCACGAGAACGGTGAATAATTCATCTAAATTGGAGCGTTCTTTGCTCTTTGCAGTTCTTCAAAAGACAGCAGGACGGCTGTGTACACTTTTTTCAGGGGAACCCCAAATTTTTCAGAAATAATCTTGCATTCTTCGTATTCCGGGGCAATTTGCAGAACTTCATTTTTGTCTTCACCGGCGTAACCAGTTTTCACTGTTACTTCTCCCCACGGAGTTTTTACGGTCTCAAAACTTCTGCAAAGCACCCGTCTTTTTTCTTCCCTGATCCGTACGCCCAACGATGTGGTTTCTCTGAAAACAGTTTCTAATAGCATTTCTAACTTTTCCTCATAACAAATTACACACAAAAGGTTGGCAGGTCTGTTCTTTTTCATGTATACGGGTAATGTATATGCTTCCAACGCGCCATCTCTTATTAGTTTGTCAAGTAAATAGGAGTAGATTTCCGGGTTCATGTCGTCTATAGTAGTTTCAATGATAGTTACTATTTCCTCTTTACCAGTCATCTCTGTTCTCCTTTCATTCGGCACAAATTTTGCGACTATATTGTAACACAACTACTTTTTACTAAGAAGGATTATAGAGGAAAGAAGTTTTAGTTGGCAAACAGAAAAAACTAAGGAGGGAGAAAATGGGCGATATTGAAGTAAGAGGATTTGGCGAGTTAAAGAAACTTTTTGACGAAAGAGAGTGGTCCTTTCCACTTATATTTGATTTAGAAGAAGACATGAGCGCATTTGCTCTTGCAGGAAAATTAAATATACCTATTGAAAGAATTGAAATTGTTTTTGTTAATGGAAAGGCTATGCCTATAGACTGTACGATTAAGCCGGGTGACCGGGTAGCCTTTGTACCGCCTGGCACTCCGGGACCTTACCGGGTATTGCTGGGTTTTAAAAATAAGGATAAACAACAGTAATCCTTTTATAGGGGGTGCGGTTTTTTGGAGGTCGAAGTAAGGGTTTTTTCAGGCCTGGAAAATTATATCCCTGGGACAACTTTCGGACAAGTCATCCCGGTGAGCATAACAGAGGGATTTACCGGAAGAGAGCTTTTAGAAAAGCTCAAAATTCCCGAGGATAAGGTATTCACATTTTTAGTAAATGGTGTTCACAAGAATTTCGAAGTGATCCTTAAAGATGGTGACCGTGTATCTCTTTTCCCTGCTGTGGGTGGGGGTTGATTATTTATTGTTTTTTGAAAATTAGCTATTTATAGGCATAGCTTCCTGAAAGTAAGCGCTGGCTTTGGTCAGCGTTTTTGAACAATAAATTGAACCTTCAGTGCATTATTGATATAATTAAGAAGTTCTGTTGCTAAAGTTCGACAGTTCCCGCAGCAAATGTGTTTTTTGGGGGGTAATCAAATGGGTACGGTGCGCAGTATGTTATACGACGCAAGTGCCGCAGGGCTTAGCGCCAAACACAAGCTGTGGCTGGAAAAGAACGGGGCCATTTTTGGCGAGGGCCTATTTAATATTTTAACTAAGGTTAAAGACACAGGGTCAATTTCACAGGCGGCCAGAGAAATGTCCATGTCCTACCGGGCAGCCTGGGGCAAGATTAAAGTGGCTGAAAGGCACTGGGGATTGCCGCTTGTTGTAACGCAGGTTGGCGGTGAGATGGGCGGCGGGGCTAAGCTGACCCCCAGCGCTGAAGAATTGTTGAAAAGGTACCGCAAGTTTCAGCGGGAAGTAGATAGTCTCATTCAAAATTCGTTCAGGGTAACATTTCAGGGCTGGCCAGGCCCTTAAATTTCCCGCTGGTTATATCATTCCAAACATAAGGAAAACCAGATTATACAGCAAGGCCAGGTTTTTCTTGCAACTTGTAATTTAGTAAAAAAGGTGATGGCTATGGGCGTTTACTGGCAGGGACTGCTGGAGGCGGTACGCCTGCTGTTCAGTGGGGATCCGGAGGTGTTGGAGATTATCTTCCGTACCCTTCATGTATCAGGCACGGCCACCCTGATTGGCCTCTTAATAGGATTGCCTCTGGGCACTTTTTTGGCTCTCGCCTCTTTCCCTGGTCGCAAGCTGGTGGTAAGCATAATTAATTTCGGCATGGGTCTGCCGCCGGTTGTAGTGGGATTATGGGTCTGGCTGACCTTAAGCCGCTACGGTCCCCTGGGAGTCCTGGGACTGCTGTACACACCGACAGCTATGATTGTGGCCCAGATTATCATTGCGGCGCCTATAATCACCGGGTTTACGATCGCTGCCATACAATCCCTGAACCCCAAGATAAGGCTCCAGATCCTGGCCCTGGGAGCTTCACGGCTGCAGTTGTTATGGATGCTTTTGAGGGAAGCCAGGCTTGGCCTGCTGGCGGCGGTTATCGCCGGTTTTGGCGGGGCTATATCTGAAGTGGGAGCCTCCATGATGGTGGGGGGCAACTTGAAAGGGTATACGGCGGTGCTTACAACCGCAACGGTTTTGGAAGTCAATAAGGGAAGATGGGAAATTGCTACCGCCCTCAGTATCATACTGCTTTTGCTGGCCTTTGGCATTACCGCTGTGCTTACTACCGCTCAGCAGCGAGGCCGGTAGGATAGATAATATTTGTTTTTTAGTTAACTGACTAAAAATTTAGAAGGTGAGACTATGCTTGATACTTACAGGAGAAACATAGAATACTTGCGTGTTTCAGTTACCGACAAGTGCAACCTGCGCTGTATATACTGCATGCCGCCGGAGGGGGTTAAGTCTGCTTCCCACAGGGATATCCTGCGCCTGGAAGAGATTGAAGCAATAATAAAGGCTGCCGCCCTGGTGGGAATTAAGAAAATCCGCCTTACCGGCGGCGAACCGCTGGTGCGCAAGGGATTGGAAAACCTGGTGCGGCGTATTTCAAACATTCCCGGTATTGATGATATAACCCTCACCACCAACGGCCTGCTGCTGCCGTCCCGCGCCAAAATACTTAAAGAAGCGGGAGTTAAAAGGGTCAATATCAGCCTGGATACTTTACGGGACGAACGCTACCGGGATTTAACCCGCGGCGGGGAACTGGCCCAGGCCTGGAAAGGTATCCAGGCAGCTTTAGATGCAGGGCTTAATCCGGTAAAGCTGAACACTGTTGTTATCCGTGATTTCAACGATGATGAGGTAGTGGACCTGGCCCGCCTCACGCTTAGGAGGCCCCTGCACATCCGCTTTATTGAGCTGATGCCCATAGGTTCCTCCCTGACCTGGTCCGAAGGGCTCTTTGTGCCGCCCGAGGAAATAATGGACAAGCGTAACAGGAAAGTCGGCCAATTACTAGCTACCACGGT
>CAZIYV010000093.1:0-13541 GCA_964543575.1 uncultured Pelotomaculum sp. | reverse complement strand
GGTGGTCAGCGGGCGATTTTTGGAATGAGGAATAAAATTGGACTGGAGTAAAGTTTCCAAGTTTATTGGGGAATTCATTGATAGAAACTATCCGGCAAGCATCGATAACGTTTGGTTCGCGCGGTCGGACGAAAAAGACGGCTTACTTGTCTTAACTATAACTTTGGTTGAGAGTGATTTCAACGGCCAAATTGGATACCTGTTGTTAGGAACAGACATTACAGATCGTAAAAAGCTGGAAACACAGCTTTCCCTGTCTCAGAAACTGGAGTCAATAGGCCAGCTTGCGGCGGGGATCGCCCACGAAATCAACACGCCTATGCAGTACATAGGCGACAACATGAGGTTCTTGCAGGACGCTTGCAAAGATATTTGCAGTTACCTGGAATATATCAACGATTTTTTATTATCCCTTGAAAAAGGAACGGTAAGCCAGGATTCGTTCTTGAAAATAAAATCCAGGAGAAGAGAACTGGATATAGACTTCCTAACCGGTGAAAGCCCTGCTGCCATTGAGCAATCCCTGGAGGGCATTGAGAGGGTAAGGAAAATCGTCCTGGCCATGAAGGATTTTTCCCATCCCGGTATCAAGGAAAAAATGTTTTCCGACATAAATAAGGCTATCGAAGGAACAGTAACAATATCCAGGAACGAGTGGAAATATGTGGCTGATATGGAAACCGAACTGGATGAAAAGCTGCCCCTGGTCTACTGCACTATCAGTGAGATTAATCAGGTCATATTGAACATGATTGTTAACGCGGCCCAAGCCATCAGTGAAAAATCAAAAAAGACCCCTGATGTTAAGGGTAAAGTCTTTATAAAAACGAGAAGCGCGGGAGATTTTGTGAAAATAATGGTTGGCGATAACGGGACAGGCATACCCGAATCTATTATCAAAAGGGTGTTCGACCCGTTTTTTACAACCAAGGACGTCAGCGTAGGTACGGGGCAGGGGCTGGCCATAGCCCACGACATTATAGTTAACAAGCACAAAGGCACAATTGATATCGAATCTGAATTGGGAAAAGGAACTACCTTCACAGTGACTCTGCCGGTGGGTGAATTTTAAGAATTGGAGGAAGGTGCCCGCGTTGGATAATAACAAAGTGCTTTTAGTTGATGATGATGTCAACATTTTACATGCGTATAAATTGATTTTACGCAAAAAGTTTAGGGTCTTGACTGCGACAAGCGGAAGCGAAGGCCTGTCTTTGATGGAAAGCGATGGTCCTTTCGCTTTGATCATCTCTGATTACAAAATGCCTCAAATGGACGGCGTCGAATTCCTGGCAGCCGCAAAAACAATCGCGCCTGAAACATTCCGGATTATCCTTACCGGTAAAAGCGATCTGGAAACAGCCGTCGAGGCAATCAACAGGGGAAACGTTTTCCGTTTTCTTACCAAACCGTGTCCCTCCGACAGGTTTATAGCTACTATTACAGAAGCCATAAACCAGTATAATCTAGTGGTTAATGAACGAAAATCATTGCAGGAGCAACTTAATAAATACTCAAGCAAAGTTATCAGAGACTTTTTACAGGCTGTGTCATCTTTGCTGGTGAACAGGGATCCATATACGGCAATTCATCAGGGAAGGGTTGCTGAACTCGCGGCGGCGATTGCCAAAAAGTTAGGTCTCCCGCACAAGCAGACAGACGCTATAGAAATGGCGGCATCTGTCCATGACATTGGCAAGATGTTTGTTCCTGCCGAAATTTTAAGCAAACCCGGAAAGATTTCAGACATCGAGTATGCTCTAATCAAGACTCACTCACAGGTGGGTTGCGATATTTTAAAATCTATTGAATCCCCTTTCCCAATTGCCAAAATAGTGTTGCAGCACCACGAGCGCCAGGATGGCGGCGGGTATCCCACGGGTCTCACGGGAAAAGATATATTGCTTGAATCAAAAATAATCGCTGTGGCTGATGTGGTTGAGGCTATGAGTTCCTACAGGCCTTACAGGCCCTCTCTGGGGTTGGATGCAGCCCTCCAGGAAATTATTGCAAACAAAAACATCCTTTATGACCCTGATGTGGTAGACGCCTGTATTAGTGTTATTAGAGATGATCAATTTATTTTTATGAAATAAGTTAAAGACAACTGTGGTTAAGACAAAAAAATGCATATCGAGGTTAAAATAATGTTACATAAACACGTTTTCAACAATAGTATGGATGTGATGTTGATAATACGTGAAGACAACTGGGGTATTATTGACTTAAATAATGCCGCGGTCCAGTTCTACGGATATAGTCGCGAAGAATTACTTTTAATGAACTTCTATGAGTTGCATTCGCCTGAAGCAGTTTGTTCTCTGCAGGCATGTCTGGGCAAAACAAAAATGGGCTGTACATTTGAGACAATCCACAGGCGGCGGAAAGACGGGACCGGTTTTCCTGTTGAATTAAGCCTGCAACCTTCGGACATGGGCAGCGAAAAATTTCTCTTTTGTGTTGTTCGTGACATTACAGAGCGGGACAAGACTCTGAAGGCAATCGTCAAAGAGAAAGTAAAAAAAGCAGAAGCGTCCTTACGAGAGAGTGAAGAAAGATACCATTCAATCTTAGACAACGCCGATGATTTTATCTACATTTGCTCAAAGGACTACAGAGTTGAGTACATGAACAGGGCTTTGATAAACAGAACCGGCCGGGACGCCACCGACGAACTGTGCTATAGCGCGCTGCATGACCGTGAACAAAGTATTTTCCTCTGAAAAGGGCGCAGTAAGCCCTGAACTGCTCAGAGAAATAAAGGATAAGGAAAAGGAGCTGGACCTTGACTTTCTTGCCACTGAAATTCCCGTTGCCATTAATCAGTCCCTGGAGGGCATCGAACGGGTAAGAAAAATCATCCTGGCCATGAAGGATTTTTCTCACCCTGGTTTCAGGGAAAAAATGTTTTCGGACATAAATAAAGCTATCGAGGGGACAGTGACAATATCCAGGAATGAGTGGAAATATGTGGCTGAATTGGAGACAGATCTTGAAAAGAAACTACCCCTAATCTACTGTGTTATCAGCGAGACCAATCAGGTAATATTGAATATGATTATAAACGCGGCCCATGCCATCAGTGAAAAAAAAGGGAAAAACCCCATGTTGAAAGGCAAAATTGTGATTAGAACAAGAAGCGCGGGCAATAGTGTGAAAATAGAAATAAGCGATAACGGGACAGGCATCCCTGAATCCATTATAAAAAAAATATATGACCCGTTTTTTACGACTAAAGGCGTTGGCGTCGGTACGGGGCAGGGGTTGACCATAGCTCACGACATTATTATAAACAAGCACAAAGGGACGATTGATGTTGAGTCTGTAGTGGGAAAAGGAACTGCCTTTACAGTTAACCTGCCGGTGAGTGATTAAGAGATAAAGGCATAAACGGAGAGAGGCAATATGAAAAAGACTATTCTTTTTGTGGATGACGAAGCCAATATAATAAGTGGACTCAAACGAATGCTCCGCGGCATGCAGAATGATTGGAATTTGCTTTTTGCCCTGGGGGGAGAAGAGGCGCTTGACGTGATCGCAAAAAATCATGTGGACGTAGTTGTCTCCGATATGCGTATGCCCGGCATGGACGGCGCTGAACTGCTGAGCATAGTTATGGAACGCTGCCCGGATATTGTCCGGATCGTCCTTTCCGGGCATTCGGACAAGGGAATGATCCTGCGGTCAGTAGGGTCGGCACACCAGTATTTAGCAAAGCCATGCAGCACGGAAACTTTAAAGGACACTATTAAACGGTCCTTTCTGCTCCGGGATTCTTTAAACAATGAAAACCTGAAAAAAGTTGTTACAGGCATTAAAAAACTGCCAAGCCTGCCCAGGTTGTACGGCATGCTTGTGCGAGAAATGGAATCCCCCAACGCATCCCTAAAAAAAGCGGGAGAAATCATCGCACAGGATGTTACCATGACGGCAAGGGTACTGCAATTAGTTAACTCCGCTTTTTTTGGTCTGCCCAATAAAATTGTTGACCCTGCTCAGGCAGTAATTCTGTTGGGTATAGATACATTGAAAGCGCTTGTGCTTTACATTCAGGTTTTTTCTGAATATAAGTCGGAACAGGGTCTTAACGGCTTTTCCATAGAAGATTTATGGCAACACAGCATGTTGACAGGTCAGTTGGCGAAAGAAATCACTCAAAGCGTAACAGATGAGAAAGAAAGCATGGATAATGCTCTAATAGCCGGGATTTTACATGACCTGGGGAAGCTTTTGTTGCTCAAAATCCCCTGCTATTATAAAGATTTGGCAATCTATGTCAAAGAAAAAGAATGCGGTACTCTGGAAGCCGAATATGCCCTGCAGGGAACTTCTCATGCTGAAGTGGGCGCATATTTTTTAGGACTGTGGGGTATTCCCGAACTGGTTATAGAAGCGGTTGCTTTTCATCACCACCCATCCCAATATGATCATAAAGAATTTAGCGCGCTTACAGCCGTTCATGTGTCCAACGCTTTATTAAAGCAGGATAATTGTGCTTTTGAAAATGTTGATTTTGCGCATCTGGAATCTTTAAATTTGACTAACAGATTGGGAAAATGGGCTGAATGCTGTGTAAGTCTAAAAAAGAGGAATTTAAGACATGAATGAAAAAGTGCTTTTGGTAGATGATGATTTTAATATCCTCGCAGCCTACAGCAGGCGCCTGCGAGGGAAATATAAGTTCTTTACAGCGGAAAGCGGGAAAAGAGGATTAACAATTATTAAGGAAAATGGCCCGTTTGCCGTTGTTGTCTCTGATTTCCGCATGCCGGCGATGGACGGTGTTCAATTTCTGGCCCAGGTCAAACAAATTTCCCCGGACACGGTCAGAATCATGCTTACAGGTCAGGCGGATATGCAGTCAGCTATCGATGCTGTAAATAAAGGCAACGTTTTTCGCTTTCTTACAAAACCTTGCCCAACCGATGACTTTATAAGTGTACTGGATTTGGCGCTGGAGCAGTATTGCCTTATAACCGCCGAACGAGTTCTCCTGGATAAGACCTTAAAAGGCAGCATCAGAATGTTGATAGATATTTTAACTATTGTCAACCCGGTTGCCTTTAGTCAATCTTCCCGCCTGCGCAGTAAAGCCCGAAGACTTGCAATCTGCCTGGGACTGGAAAAAACATGGGAAATTGAGCTGGCGGCAATGCTCTCGCAGATTGGCTGTGTTACCATACCGGGTGAGATATTGGAGAAGAGGTTGCTTGGTGAAAAACTGACAGAAAGTGAAAACGAAATATTCTTATCACATCCGCAAGCCGGCAGGGCGTTGCTAGACAATATACCGCGTTTAGAAGGAATAGCGGAAGCTATAGCCTGCCAGATGAAACAATATGACGGGGGCGGATACCCGAAAGACAACAGAAAAGGCGCGGATATTCCAATAGCCGCCCGGATTTTGAAGGTCGTCACGGATTTGGACTCGCTCGAAGCTTCAGGTGAAACTACCCTTGAGTCTATTCAAATCATGAGAAAACAAAAGCAGTTTTATGATCCCTCCATCTTTGCCGTCCTTGAGTCACATTATTCAGATGTCACTAAAGCGGGGAGCAAATATTTACCCGGTAGAAAAGCGGTCAACGCAGCAGAAGCCGTCAATAAACCTATCATGAAGGAAATTAATTTGAGAGAATTATATGATGTAGACACAGGTACGGTGATCGCGGAAGACATAATGACTAGAACAGGAGTTATGATTGTTCCAAAGGGCCAGGAAATTACGGAAGCATTAAAATTGCGGTTGGAGAATTTTAGGCGTTTTAATATGTTGAAAGGTTCAATAATGGTGTTTGACTAAAGCATGTTATAATTTAACTATGTCATACACTCCCATGACGTAAGATCTGGGTTTTTGAGGAAAGTGAGTGTTTTTTATGATGGAGTCAGGGATAGATCGGGACATAACTGAGCGGAAAATCATGCATAACCTGTGGGATATAATAGAATTCCTCCCCGACGCCACATTTGTCATCGACCAGGAGAAGAAAGTAATAGCCTGGAACAGGGCAATAGTGGAAATGACGGGGGTGCCTGAAGAAGATATCGTTGGAAAAGGCGAATATGCCTACGGGGTACCTTTTTATGGAAAGCCACGACCTATTTTAATTGATTTTATTTTTACCGAAGACTGTGAGTCAAAGCGTTGCTATGATTTCATTGATGTAAAAGACGGGACAATCTATGGAGAGGTCTTTATTTCTTCTTTTAATAATGGTAAGGGGGCTTTTTTATGGGGGAAGGCCTCCCCGCTTTTCGACAGCAGTGGGAACCTGATCGGCGCTATTGAATCTATCCGGGATATTAGTGAGCAGAAAAGGACAGAAAAGGAACTAAGAAAGCACCGCGATCAGCTTGAGTTTATGATAAGGCGGCGCACAGCGGAGCTAAAAGCTGTTAATGATAAACTTCAAAGCGAAATCACTGAACGTATATTAACTGAAGAAAAGCTAAAATGGAATGAAGCCCTGTTGCGCTTAATGGCAAGCTCTTCGCCGCTGGCATTTTTTGTCGTTGACAACCGTAACGATGACATTCTCTACTTTAACCACAGGTTCTGTGAGATATGGGGCTTGGAAAACCTGCATAAACAAATGTCCCGTGGCGAGCTTAAAAACAATGATATTATTCCCTTTTGCATGCCTTTGATCAAGGATATTCCTTCATTCATTGAGTCGTGTAAGCCATTACAAAGTGAAGAAAACCGCGCCGTAGTCGAAGATGAAATAGTATTTACCGACGGGCGCACAATAAGGCGGTACTCCACACAAATTCGCGGCGGGGGCGATAGTTATTTTGGCCGGTTTTATATTTTTGAGGATATAACAGAACGCAAAGTCGCGGAAGCAGTTTTGCGGAAAGCCAAAAATAACCTTGAAATAAAGGTTGCGGAGCGTACAGACGAGTTGATAAGAATCAATGAGCATCTCCTATCAGAGCTTGAGGAACGCAAGCGGATGGAAGAGGCTCTGCGGGAGAGCGAGGCGAAATATCGTTCCCTTTTCGAAAACTCTCTGGATGTTGATTTTATAACCTCCAGGAATGGTGAAATCATTGATATTAATCAGGCTGGTTCCGAACTATTTGGTTATTCCAGAATGGAACTGCTTTCAATGAATATAAAAGAAATTTACGCGAATCCCCCGGACAGGTTCAAATTTATTTCAAAAATAGAAGAACAGGGTTTTCTGAGAAATTATTTGATTGATTTTAAGAATAAGAGCGGCAAAAAGATAAACTGTTTGGCCAGTACAGTGGTAAGAAGGGACAAGAGCGGCAGAATCATTGGATATGAAGGTGTCTTACGGGATATTACCGAAAAGAAAAAAACTGAGGAAGAACTTAAGAGCAGTATGGATAAGTTAAAGAGGGCACTGGAAGGAACGATCCAGGCCATGGCCAAAACAGTGGAAATGAGGGATCCATACACTGCGGGTCACCAGCAGAGGGTAAGCAACCTCGCCAGGGCTATAGCCAGAGAGATGGGTCTGTCGAAAGAAAATATTGATGAGATAGGACTGGCTGCCATTATTCACGATATCGGCAAAATATATGTGCCTGCCGAGATTCTTAGTAAGCCGGGTAAGATAACGGAAATTGAATTTAACCTGATCAAGACACATACTCAGGTGGGTTATGATATTTTAAAGACAATAGAATTCACATGGCCGATTGCCCAAATTATACAACAACATCACGAAAGGATGAATGGTTCTGGTTATCCATTGGGTCTGGCAGGAAAAGATATTCTTTTGGAAGCGAGAATACTTGCCGTGGCCGACGTTGTTGAGGCGATGTCATCCCACCGGCCTTACCGTCCTTCTCTGGGAATAGAAAAGGCCATTGAAGAGATTTCATGTAACAGAGGGGTTCTCTATGATTCAGATGTAGCGGATGCCTGCTTGAGACTATTTCAAAAAAAAGAATTCGAATTTGATTTTTCAGCTTAGAAGCTTCTAATCTTTTTTCCCGACATTCCTCCGTAGGAGGTGTGTTCCCGTTTAGCCGAATGAATTCAACAGAAATCTTTGTTTTTCAGAATAGATAAAGCCGTCTTCCTCTGGTCAGGCGGTTTTATTGATATGTAAAGAAGGCTTTACCTCGGACCATTATAGTCAAGGGTTGGGAATCTCGTTATTTCACGCTAAATTGTATGGTAACAAGGGCAATTTTTTATCTCTATGGTATATAATATGTATACTGAATTAAGGACGGAAGCCGGTCTTTTAATTGCGAATGTTATAGGAGGGTTTATGCCGAAATTTAGGCTTGTAGCACTGGATCTGGATGATACCCTGCTTTCAGAGGATTTACAGATTACCGACCGGGTCAAAGAGGCGGTGAAAGCGGTGCGTGCCGCCGGTGTGCATATAACAGTATCCACCGGCCGTATGTACAGGTCCGCGGCGCGTATTGCCGGGGAGTTGGGTATTGAAATACCATTGATTACTTACCAGGGGGCGCTGGTGAAAAATTCCCTGTCGGGGGAAGTGCTGGTATACAGGCCGCTGCCCCTGGTTTACGCCAGAGAGCTGATTGCCAGGGTTCACCAACTGGGCTATCCCCTCAACGGCTACCTGGACGATCGGCTGCTGGTTGAGCGTGACACACCCGAGAGCCGCCGGTATGTGACCATAGCGGGGGTGGAAGCGGAAGTGGTGGGTGACTTGCTGCATTACCTTGACCGCGATCCCACGAAAGTCCTGGCTATAGCGAAAGAACCTTTAATTGACCAGCTTGCCGCCGAACTGATCCCTCTTTACCGGGACAAGGTTCATATAAGCAAATCAAAGCCGCATTTTCTTGAGTTTTCCCATGCGCAGGCTACCAAAGGGAATGCCCTGGCTTTCCTGGCGGCTTATTTCGGGGTGAAAAGGGAGGAAGTTATGGCGATCGGAGACGGCTACAACGACCTGGATATGCTGGAGTACGCCGGCCTGGGTGTGGTGGTGGCCAACGCCAGGGACGAAATCAAGGAAAAGGCCGGCTACGTGACATCTGCCTCTTATGGCGACGGCGTGGTGGAGGCGCTGGAGAAGTTTGTGCTGGGGTAGCGTTTTGTGCGACTGAAGTCGCACCTACATTTTGGGGTCGTGAGACGTGGGTATATCCTGCATTCCTACCTGGTCTCAAAACAGTTTTGGCGAATAAATTCGCACCTACCAGTTCAGTCGTCGGTGTATTCTGTATTACCTCGGGGTTTTGTGCCCTTAAGGATGTCTTTCATTCTCACGTCTCACGACCCACGTCCCACGACTAAAATTGTAGGTTCGGATTCATCCGAACATTCCAATGGGGACATTCCTTCACTTGGATATCAGCAAGTCTCACAAACAATAGACATTCTTTAGCTAGTAACCTCTTTAATGATTCTACTAACTTGGAAGGTGTGTCCCCTATCCTTAGCCGACTGAAGTCGCGCCTACAATTTCAGACTGCTCTTTGTGCTGGCGATTGAATTCGCACCTGCGAAATTTTATGTGCAGTGTAGATTAAGGAATTATTCCAAGGTTTTAAAGCAAAACTACCATTAGTCATAATAACGAGTGTGGAAAATGAGACAAGAGAACCGTCCCCTTGTCTCACTTGTCTCACCAATCGCTGATTATTTTAATGGGAGGGGGCAGGTGGTGTATTTTTTTGGTAAGAATGACTGGCACACCTTTGAGCAGGGCGCTCAAAAAGAATGGCTGGTGACCAACGGCATCGGCGGCTATGCCTCCAGCACCATCATCAACGCCAATACCCGCAAGTACCACGCCCTGCTGACCGCGGCCCTCAATCCGCCTGGCTGGAGGATAGTTCTGCTCAGTAAGCTTGACGAACGTTTTACGGTGGGTGACTGCACCTACAACCTGGCTGCCAATGAGCACATATCAGGTTTTTCGGAGCTTGGATTCGTCCACCTGCAGCAGGTTGCGATCAACCCTATCCCTACCTTTACCTATAGTTTCGGAGATATTTTCCTGGAAAAAACCGTTTTCATGGTGCACGGCCAGAACACCACAGTTATTCTGTACCGGGTGCTGAACGGAGCGGAACCGGGGGTATTAACCCTGACTCCTATGGTTAACTGCCGCGGCCACCACTTCATTACCAGTGAAGGGCAAATTAGTTTTACCCAGAGAAGAGCAGATGGCGGAGTCATGCTTACAAGCAGGGAGGACATGCCTTCCCTGCTGCTCACCTGTGACGCGGGCGATTATATCCCGGACGGCAAGTGGTATAACGGCATGTTTTACGCGGTGGAAAAGGAGCGGGGGGAAAATCCTTGCGAGGACCTCTATATGCCCGGTTATTTTAAAATTCCGTTTGCGGCGGGAGAAAGCAAAACCCTGACAGTGATTGCTTCCACCACAAAAACCCGCAGCAGAAACGGAGAAGAACTGCTGGAGGCGGAAAAAAGCCGGCTTGGGGCACTTGTGGACCAGGCTGGCTACGGTGATCAGTTGGCCCGCCGCCTGGTGCGGGCCGCGGACGCATTCATCGTCCAGCGCCGCTCCACCGGTAAAAAAACGGTGATAGCCGGTTATCCCTGGTTTGCCGACTGGGGACGGGACGCCATGATTGCTCTGCCGGGGCTGACCCTGGTGACCGGGCGTTTCCAGGAAGCGCGTGAGATCCTGGCTACATTTGCCTGCCATTGCCGGAAGGGCCTGCTGCCTAACGCTTTTTTTGATGGAGTGGCGGATCCGGTTTTTAATACTGTTGACGCTTCCCTCTGGTTTGTTAACGCGGTCTATAAATACCTCGTTTATACCGGCGACCTGGAATTTATCCGTGCCAATCTTTATGAAACAATGAAAGAAATTATTAATTGTTACATGAAAGGCACCGATTACAACATAATTATGGATAGGGACGGTCTTTTAAGCGCAGGTTCCCCGCTTGTCCAGCTGACCTGGATGGATGCCAAGGTGGACGACTGGGTGGTGACTCCCAGGCACGGCAAGGCTGTGGAAATAAACGCCCTCTGGTATAACGCGGTCCAGGTGTTTAATAAGCTGTCATTACTCCTGGGGCAGGATACGCCTTATACGGACCTGCCGGATAAAACCAAAAATAGTTTCCAGCGGGAGTTTTGGAACGAAAGCGTCGGTTACCTTAATGATGTAGTGGCGCCGGCAGGCGCCGATCAGAGTGTCAGGCCAAACCAGCTGTTGGCGGCAAGCCTGCCCTTCAGCATGCTAAGCCGGGAGCAGACAGGTGGGGTGGTGCGGAAAGTCTGGCAGGAGCTTTACGTTACCTATGGCATCCGCAGCCTGTCCCCGTGGGACCCTTCATACAAGGGAGTGTACCTGGGCGACCGGCTGAGGCGGGACGGCGCCTACCACCAGGGTACCGCCTGGAGTTGGCTGATCGGACCTTTTATTACCGCCTACCGGCGGGCGTACAATTACAGCGCGGACAGCCGCGCCCAGGCCCAGCGGTTTATCTTACCCTTCCGCAACCAGCTGCGCGACCACGGGGTGGGCTATATTTCCGAAATATTTGACGGAGATGAGCCGGGTTTCCCGAGAGGGTGTATCGCCCAGGCCTGGGGAGTGGCGGAAGTGCTGCGGGCTTATGTTGAAGATGTGCTGGAGATTCAACCCCCGGCGCAGAAAAAGATAATGGAACTGGAAGGAGGCAATGATCATAAACCAGCAGTTTGATTTAAACAATGTTGAGGGATTATGCAGGATTGATTCCAAGGGTATGCTGGCTGCCCTGGACGGTCTGCCGCTGCAGTGTTCGGAGGCTTGCGGCAGTTTGAGCGAGCAGGTTAAATTGCCAGATATTGAAGCGATTTCTAATATCTTGGTTACCGGGCTTGGCGGCTCAGCCATCGGGGGAGATCTGCTGCGGGTGTATGCCGCCGGCAAGATTTCCGTGCCTGTAACGGTGAACAGGGATTATACCGTGCCCGAATTTGTCGGTCCCGACACGCTGGTTTTTGCCATCAGCTATTCCGGCAACACCGAGGAAACCCTGAGCGCCTATGAGGATGCACGGGCCAGGGGGGCTTCCATAATTGTCATTTCCACTGGCGGAAAATTAGGCGAGATGGCCCTGCGGGACGGGGCGCCAATGGTGGAGGTTCCTTCAGGCTACGCGCCGCGGGCGGCTACCGGTTTTTTGTTTATTCCCACGCTGAAAATCCTGCAGCGGCTGGGACTGCTGCACGGCTTGAATGACGAAATAATGGCGATGACCGGCTTTGTCAGGGAACTGCATAAAAAGCTCAGCGCGCAAGCGCCCATGGCGGACAACCCGGCCAAACAAATAGCCTGTAAACTCTACCAGAAAATACCTGTTATCTGGGGCTGTACCGGCACCACCGAGGTTGTGGCGCAGAGGTGGAAGGGGCAGATCAACGAGAACGCCAAGGCCCCGGCTTACTGGAATGTTTTCCCTGAGCTGAACCATAATGAAATTGTCGGCTTGCAATTTCCCGTAGAGCTTTTAAAGAAGATTCATGTGATCATCCTCAGGGACGAGCGGGATCATCCCCGGGTGCAAAAACGTATCGAGATTACCAAGGGTGTGATCAAGGATGCGGTCGACGGTTACACTGAAGTCTGGGCTTCAGGCGACAATGCTCTGTCAAGGCTTTTTTCCCTGATTTACACCGGCGACTACGCCAGTGTATACCTGGCCGCGCTATACGGCATAGACCCCGGGCCGGTCAGCGTGATTGATTTTCTCAAACAGGAGCTGCAAGACTGTGAAGCTGTTCGCTGACTACCACACCCATACTACATACAGCGATGGCCATGGCGCCCCGGCGGAAAATATAAAGGCCGCCTCCGACCGTGGTCTGGCGGCGGTGGCCATAACCGACCACGGACCCAGGGGCATCGGCATCGGCGTGGCGAGCCCGGAGACTTTCCTGTCCATAAAGGAGGAAGTTGCCGGGCTGGCTGACAGTTTTCCGGAAATCAGGGCGCTGGTAGGGGCCGAGGCGGCGGTAATCAGCAGCGACGGCCGGCTGGACCTGCCCAAAGAGATCATAGACCAGCTCGACCTTTTAATCGCCGGGCTGCACCCCTTCTATGTACCGGATAAACTGGGTGACGCCCTGTTTTTCACTTTGCCCAACCTGGCGGCCAAGCTGAGCAGGAGCGCCTGGGCGAAAATGCGCAATGCTAATACCAAGGCTCTGATAGGAACGGTATACAACTACCAGGTCGACATTGTCAGTCATCCGAACCTGATGCTGCCGGTTGATCCCGATGAGTTGGCCAGAGCCTGTGCCGGGCGGGAAACCGCCCTTGAAGTTAATACCGGCCACCATTATAATAAAGAAGAAATCGTCCGCGCCGCCGCGTACAGGGGAGCCAGGCTGGCCATCAACAGCGATGCCCACTACCCTGAGACGGTGGGGGACCTTGCCTCCGGCATCGCCCTGGTAGAGAGGCTGCGGTTTCCCGCGGAAATGATCATCAACGCCGTGCATTGAGACGAGGAATTGCATAAGGAACTTACAAGCAAATAACTTAATAACTTAGACATCCATGCCGCTAACGTGGCACCATCAGAAGGATGAAAATAAGCGA
>CAZIYV010000092.1:0-13609 GCA_964543575.1 uncultured Pelotomaculum sp. | reverse complement strand
CGTCCTCCCCGGACAGTTTTACTGTATCCTTGACAGGCACCGCGCATATCGCAGCGCCGTACGTTTCAGCTGCCTGTACGACGGCCTGGAGCATTTCGTGGTTGATTACAGGGCGCACTCCATCATGGACCACTACCACGCCTGTATCGGCAGAAAGCGCCAGAAGGCCGTTATATACGGAATCCTGGCGCTCTTTTCCTCCTGGTACAATCGCCGCTACTTTCCTTACGCCAAGCGCGTCAACCACTGCTGTGCGGCAGTATTCTTCCTCACCCGGGTTGACGATAATTACAACACTATTGATAGCAGTACTAGCTTCAAGCTTTTTAAGAACATGCCCCAGTACCGGTATGCCGTCCAGAGTAAGATATTGTTTCTTAGTATCAGTTCCCATCCGGATACCGCTCCCGGCGGCAGGCACCAAAGCCGCCACTTTAACCAATAATATTCACCTCTCCGTAGCCGGCCTGTCCTTCAATACGCCTGTCGTATTTGGGCTTGGCGAAGATCATCCGCCCGGCTGCCGTTTGCAGGACACTGGTTACCAGCACGGGGATAGTCTGGTTCATATAACGCTTGCCACCGTCCACAACGATCATTGTGCCGTCGTCCAGATAAGCTACTCCCTGGCCGCTCTCCTTACCGTCCTTGACCACCTGCACCACCATTTCTTCTCCCGGCAGCACCACCGGCTTGATAGCGTTGGCCAGTTCATTAATGTTGAGAACCTTAACGCCGTGCAGTTCAGCCACTTTATTCAGGTTGAAATCATTAGTGATAATCTTGCCGCCGAGTTTTTGGGCCAGTTTAACCAGTTTGGTGTCAACCTCCGCCGCATCTTCCAACCCTCGGTTATTGTCATATATCTGTACCTTTATTTCCGGGTCCTTGCGCATCTTGTTTAAAATATCCAGGCCTCGCCGGCCACGGTTGCGTTTGAGAAGATCGGGTGAATCCGCGATATGTCGCAGCTCTTCAAGAACAAAGTTAGGCACAAGTTGAATCCCTTCGATAAAACCACTTTCACAAAGTTCAGCGATCCGTCCGTCAATAATAACACTGGTATCAAGAATTTTAAACTGACCGGCGCGAGCCTCGGCTTTTAAAGCACGTTCTTTGCCGAACTTGGGAAAACTCGCAAAAAGAGAAAGGAGATCCTCTCTTTTCTTAATACCGATACTGAGGCCCAGGTAAGCCAGGAGAAGAGTGATTGCAATCCACAGAATTTTCCCGACTATACCCATAAAAGAAAGTATGGAACCCATTAAATTAGCTATTATAAGTCCAATAATCAAACCAACCGAACCCATTACCAGGTCTTGAATTGGTGTTCTTTGCAGGTACTGCTCAAAGAATACCGTTGTCCTCACAGCCCCGCGAATAATGAGCGGCGCCAGCAAAATACCGATAGCCAGGGCAAGCAGTGAGGAAAGACCGATCAGGCCGTATTTTAACTGTTGGGACAGGTTGGCAAAGAGAGTGAACATATCACTGTTCACCAAAAATATTCCGATTGCGGATCCCGCAGAGGTAAACAAAACCACAAGGACAATAAATGCTATTTTCTTGACCACTTTTTTCACCTCCTTTCTTTGCTATTTTGGAATTAAAAGTATTTTAAACAAAAATTTATAACTCTATTATATAAGTTTTATAAATACTTCATCAACTTAAAAGTTAGTTTTTTTGGAAAAACAAAAAACGCCAGTTTTACCTGACGTTATTACGCAAAGGCTCCGTCTAAAAGTGATCGGGCTTTTTCTTCCTCAAGTTCCGTGGCCAGAACCAGTTCGCTGATGAGAATTTGTCTGGCATTTTCCAGCATTTTTCTTTCACCGGAAGAGAGCCCTTTTTCACGGTCACGTTTAATCAGGTTGCGCACAACTTCGGCGACTTCGTAAATATTGCCGCTTTTTATTTTTTCCAGATTGGCGCGGTATCTTCGATTCCAGTTGGGAGACATGGCGGAGCACTGTTGGCGCAGGATGCTGAGCACCCTTTCCACGCCTTCCCAGTCAACTACCTCCCTCAGTCCAACTCCCTCGCCGTTATTGATAGGAATCATTACCTTCATGTCACCGACGGGAAGACGGAGGATGTAGTACTGGCGCTTTTCCCCCAAAACCTCCTTCTCTTCAATGGACTCAATAATACCGGCGCCATGCATCGGGTACACCACTTTGTCTCCTATTTTAAACAAGGCCGTACCCTCCTTATCTATTTACCGTCAAAAAATTTACCACGTATAAAGTATAGCATGAAAGCATCACCATGTCAAATAAACTATAATTCTAGCATAGCTGCATGACAGTGTCAACAGAAAATTTAAAAATTGTTTAGTGTGGTTTATATTAACATTGTTTACAATAACCTACCTGTGCCATTCCTGTAAAACCTGGTCCCGGTAACGGTTTAAGCCTTCTTTGATAGACCTCGCCCGGACTTCTCCTATGCCTTCGACCTCGTCAAGTTCCTCAATAGTTGCCACAAGAGTATTTCTGAGATTACCGAAAGTTTTGACAAGATTATCTATCACCGGCAGGGGCAGCCTCGGTATCTTCTCCAAGATGCGATAGCCCCGCGGGGACACATGCTGGTCTAAGATACTGGCGCTCCCGGGAAAACCGAGAGCCCTGGAGATCAGGGAAAGATCCAGAATATCCTCCGCCGGCCAGCTTCTTATAACATTGAGAATGCTGGAAGGAGATTTTTCCCCGAAGGTGGTAGCGTAGTCCTGGATTACCAGAAGTCCCTCATCCTCGGTACTGGCAACCAATTCCTCCAACTGCATGGTGATCAGGCGGCCCTCAACCCCCAACTCACTGATATAGCGGTCAATCTCCTTGACTACCCTTAAAACCATTTCCACCCGCTGAATGGCTTTGGCCACATCAAACAAGGTGACAGTATCCCGGAATTCCAAAGCGCTGAGTCCGAGCAGCACCTTGTCCAGAACCGAGCGGTATTTTTCAAGGGTCTGAATAGCCTGGTTGGCTTTAGTCAGGATGACCCCCAGATCCTTTAACGCATATTTAAAAGACCCTTTATAGGTTGTGATAATCCCCCGGCGCTGGGATATTGATATTACCAGCGTGTCAGTCTGCTTGGCCGCCCGCTCAGCCGTACGGTGGCGAATACCTGTTTCACTGGAAGGTATATTTTGTGCAGGAACCAGCTGGGTATTGGCCGCCAGGATTTTTCTGGCGTCCTTACTTAATATGATCGCCCCGTCCATCTTGGCCAGCTCATAAAGCCTGGCCGGGGTGAAGTCAGCGTTAATCACAAAACCGCCTTCTGTTATTTCCATAACCTCGGGCGTGTCACCAATGACGATCAGCCCACCGGTTTTCCCCCTCAGGATGTTTTCCAGCCCTTCCCGCAGCGGGGTACCAGGAGCAACTGTGCGCAGGACTTTTATAAACCTGTCTTCCATCTTTTCTTCTTTCAAATAGACCACCTCACACCTTTAAAGCCAGTTCCAGCGCCTCTGCCAGTGTATCAGCCGCCACTACACCATTTTCCTCTTTTATATGGGGCGCGTTTTGAGCAGATAACAAAAATCTGCTGAAGCCCAGCTTGAAAGCCTCTTTTACTCTCTTCTCCACGCCGGTCACCGGGCGAAGTTCGCCGGTCAGCCCTATTTCGCCCGCCAGGGCCATCCCTGAATCAACTGGAACATCCCTGAAACTGGATGTCAGGGCACAGGCTATGGCCAGATCCACCGCAGGTTCGTCAAGTTTTACCCCGCCTACCGCGTTGACATAGATATCATGGCTGCCGAGGTTTAAGCCAACCCGCTTTTCCAGCACGGCTGCAATCAAGGCAACCCTGTTATGGTCTACCCCGGCGGTCATTCTGCGCGGCATACCGTAAGCGGTCGGTGTAACCAGGGCCTGGATTTCCAGTAAGAGCGGCCTGGTGCCTTCCAGTCCTGCCGCTACGGCTGATCCTGTCACATCGCCATGGGGGCGCTGGATCAAAAACAAAGCGGCGGGATTGGCTACCTCTATCAAACCGTTAACCTTCATTTCAAAGATGCCTATCTCGTTGGTGGAGCCAAATCTATTCTTCACGCCCCGCAGAATCCGGAAGAATTGGTGCCGCTCACCTTCTAGGTAAAGCACCGTGTCAACCATATGCTCAAGTACCCGGGGACCCGCCAGCAATCCTTCCTTAGTAACATGCCCGACCAGAAAAATTGAAATACCGGTGGTTTTGGCCAAACGCATCAACTGCGCCGCGCATTCCCGCACCTGACCGACACTGCCCGGCGCGGAAGCCACTCCGTTCTTAAACATGGTCTGAATGGAATCGATAATAGCCACCGGAGGAGCCAATTCCCTTAAATGACGCTCCACCGCGTCGATATCTGTCTCCGGCAGCAGCATCAGGCCGGGCGACAGGGCGCCCAGGCGGTCAGCCCTGATCCTGATCTGGCTGGAGGATTCTTCGCCTGAAACATAAAGCACTTTTATCCTTTTGCTTAGCAGATGGGCAACCTGCAGCAGCAGGGTGGATTTGCCGATCCCTGGGTCGCCCCCTACTAAAATCAGGGAGCCCGGCACTATGCCCCCACCCAGGACCCGGTCCATCTCACCGAGCTCAGTCTGGAGACGCTCCACCTCCAGCACAGGCACCTCTGTTATGGAACGGGGTACGTCGCTGCCACCTGTATATTCAACAGGTGACGCCCGGGGGCCAACCAGTTCTTCCACAAAGCTGTTCCAGGCGCCGCAGCCCGGGCAGCGCCCTAACCAGCGGGTTGACTGCTGACCGCATTCCTGGCAAAGATATTTAGATTTTGCACGCATCGACAAAAAGTCTCCAAGTTTTGGTTATTTCTAAATTATAACATTTGAACCGACATACCACAAGTGATTGGTTGCAAGTGAAAAGGGCACCTTTGAATAAGGCGCCCTTGGATAAATCTTACGTGTTATATTTTACCGGTTACCTGGCGTTCTCAGCCTATCTTTACAACCTTTATACCTTTTTCCGTTTCGTCAAGTTCCAATTGCACCTTGCTGCCGGGCTGGAAAGCCCCCTTTAAAAGCTCCTCTGAGAGGCGGTCTTCCACCAGGCGTAAAATTGCCCGCCGCAGCGGCCTGGCGCCATATGCTTCATCGAAGCCCTCCTTGACCAGCAGGTCCTTCACAGGTTCCGCCACTTCAATCTCAACCTCGTTTTCCTTCATCCTGTCGGCAACTTCTTTCAGCATCAGACTTACTATTTCCTTGATGTGTTCAACGGTAAGAGCGTGGAACACTATAGTCTCGTCGACCCGGTTCAAAAACTCTGGGCGGAAGGTCCGGCGCAATTCCTCGGTAATTTTCCTCTTCATGTCCTCATAACCGGACTCTTTCCGGTCGCCCATGTGGAAGCCCAGGGTAACATCTCTTTTAATATTCTGTATACCTACATTTGAGGTCATGATCAGCACGGTGTTTCTAAAGTCAACTGTACGTCCTTTGGCGTCTGTCAGCCGGCCGTCCTCCATCACCTGCAGGAGGATGTTAAAAACATCGGGGTGGGCCTTTTCAATCTCGTCCAGCAGCACCACCGTATATGGCCTGCGCCTTACTGCCTCGGTAAGCTGACCGCCCTCTTCGTAACCGACATAGCCTGGCGGCGCCCCAACTAGGCGTGACACAGCGAATTTTTCCATGTATTCCGACATGTCGATTCTGACCATGGCGTCCTCGCTGCCAAATAAAACCTCCGCCAGTGCTCTGGCCAATTCAGTCTTGCCGACTCCTGTCGGACCTAAAAAGATAAAGGAACCTATTGGGCGTTTGGGATTTTTCAGACCGGCCCGGGCCCGGCGTATAGCCCTGGATATAGCACGGATGGCCTCGTCCTGCCCAACGACCCTCTGGTGTAGCACATCTTCCATTTTCAGAAGTCTTTCAGACTCCTCTTCCGCCAGTTTCCTTACCGGCACACCGGTCCAACTGGAAACTATCTGGGCGATAGCCTCCTCGTCCACAACCAGTTCCGCGTTGCTTTTGCGCTGTTTCCACGATTCCCTGCGCTCCTCCAGTTGAGCGCGGAGTTTTTGTTCCTGATCCCTTAGCTCGGCTGCCTTTTCAAATTCCTGCCCGTTGACAGCCGCCTCCTTTTCTTTCTGTAATATTTCCAGTTCCTTTTCCAGCTCTTTCATTTCGGGCGGCGGCACAAAAGCCTGCAGCCTTATTCTGGAGCCTGCCTCATCCATCAGATCGATAGCCTTGTCGGGCAAAAACCGGTCTGTAATATACCGGCTTGACAGCTTTGCCGCCGCTTCAAGGGCGGCGTCGGTAATTCTCACCCGGTGGTGCGCCTCATATTTATCCCTAAGACCTTTTAAGATCTGGATGGTTTCCTCGACAGTCGGCTCCATCACAGTGATGGGCTGGAAACGACGCTCCAGGGCGGCATCCTTTTCAATATGTTTACGGTACTCATCCAGGGTGGTGGCGCCGATGCACTGCAGTTCACCCCTGGCCAGAGCCGGCTTTAGTATATTGGCGGCGTCGATAGCGCCTTCCGCGGCGCCTGCTCCCACCAGTGTGTGCAGTTCATCGATAAACATGATAATGTTACCCGCCTGGCGGATCTCTTCAATGATCTTTTTCAGTCTTTCTTCAAATTCACCCCGGTATTTGGTGCCGGCCACCAGCGATCCCATATCAAGGGTAACCACGCGCTTATTGGCCAGGGTTTCAGGGACGTTGCCGGCGGTAATTTGTTGGGCCAGCCCCTCAGCAACAGCGGTTTTGCCCACACCAGGCTCCCCGATCAGTACCGGGTTGTTTTTGGTGCGTCTGCTTAATACCTGAATCACTCTTTCAATCTCTTTATCCCTGCCGACTACTGGGTCGAGCTTGTCTTCCTTTGCCATCACGGTCAGGTCGCGGCCGAACTGGTCTAAAGTCTGTGTTCCGCCGCCTTTAGCCTGTCCTTGCGCCTGCCCTTCAGCCGGAGCCTGCCCTCCCTGCAGATGGGCAACCATAGTACGCACCTTGCGGTAATCCGCGCCGTAAGCAGTTAATATTTGAGCCGCTACACCTTCACCTTCCCGGATTAATCCCAGCAGCAGGTGCTCCGGCCCGACGTAGCTGTGACTCATCCGGCGGGCCTCATCCAAAGATAGTTCCAGCACTTTCTTGGCCCTGGCCGTAAGCGCGGGCTCAGCCGTCGCCTGTTCTTTACCTGCTTCCACCATTTGCGCTATGGCCTCCCGCACTTTATCGGCATCCATCCCTACTGCGGAAAGGATCTTAGCCGCAACGCTCTCTCCTTCCCTGATCAGTCCGAGCAGCAGGTGTTCTGTGCCGATGTAAGGATAATTAGTGTTTTTAGCCTCCTCACGGGCGAACATCAACACTTTTTGTGCCCTCTCAGTAAATCTTCCAAACATATTTAGCACCTCCAATATTGGGTCGTGTGACGTGGGACGTGAGTCGTGAGATTCCAGCATTCCTCTTTTTTTGACCCTTGAGACAATCCCTTTAGTCCCACGTCTCACGTCTCATTTCCCACGTCTAACCTCTCGGATTTCTCAAATTCTTTCCTGATCATTTCTGCCCGGTAGACATCCATCTGGTGGTTCGACAACTCCCGTCCGGCCATTTTTATCAAAAAAGCCGGCCTGACCTCTACCATTAAAACGTTCAGAAGCTTATCGTTTATACCTGAGATTATTTTTAATCCTACTCCCAATCTCAGGTCGGAAAACAGCCGCATGGCTTCTTCCAGGGTCAAAATCCGCGCATTTTTTAAAATGCCGTAGGCACGGTATACCTTGTCTTCAATGAATTCTCGCCTGTCTTTATATAAAGATTGACGGGCTACCCTTTCCTGGTTCAGGATTTGTCTGGTTATAGAAGTCAAGTTGTTTACTATTTCCTCTTCAGATTGCCCCAATGTAATCTGGTTTGATATTTGAAAAAGGTCACCCGCCGCTTCCGTTCCCTCGCCGTAAAGACCGCGCACCGTCAGGCCAAGCTTGCCTATGGCGTGAAAAACCCCGCCTATTTGATTGGTGATTTTCAAACCTGTAAGGTGAAGCATCACCGAAGCCCTTAACCCGGTACCCACGTTGGTCGGGCAGGAGGTAAGGAAGCCAAGTTTTTCGGAAAAGGCATAGTCCAGGGTTTTCTCCAGCCCGTCGTCAACATTGTTTACTATCTCCCAGGCTTCTTTTAGCTGCAGCCCGGATAAAAGACACTGTATGCGCAGGTGGTCCTCCTCATTTACCATGACACTGACCGCCTCATCCTGCCGGATGGCCACAGCTTTAGATTGAAAGTCATTTAACAGGTCAGGACTGATTAAGTGTTTATCAACCAGCAATTGTCTTTCCAGTGGTGTTAATTCGCTCAATTCGTTCAGTTCCAGGTTTCCTGTCAACTCCGAGGCTTCTGTGTTTTCAATGGCCCGTTTCACTTTAGTGGTTACTTCCCTGGATTTGTCCAGGTCCAACAGGTGAGGGAAGGGAATGCCGGTAAGGTTTCTGGCCACCCTGACCCGGCTGCTCACAACAATGTCGGCGTCAGGACCGTCCGCATCCATCCAGAGGCTGCGGGCACTGCCCACCTTGTCCTTAATCGACATTACGCCTCACCTCCCTCTTCGAGGTTTTTCTCAAGCCGGCGTATAGCGTCGCGCAGTTCTGCGGCAAGTTCAAATTCCTCCCGGCTGACAGCCTCTCCAAGCTGGCTTTTCAATTGTTCAATTTCTTTCAGCAGCCTGGCATGACCCCCGGTGCGCTCCGGCACTTTTCCCGTGTGGCGGGTATTGCCGTGAATTCTTCGCAAGAGCGGCAGCATCTTTTCTTCAAAACCAGGGTAGCAGTCTCCACAGCCCAGAAGTCCTTTCTTGACAAACTGCCCTTCGGCCAATCCGCATTTTTCACACGTCTTACCTCCGGCCTCCTGTTGCCCGAAATTATTCTCGTTAAGATCGTAATTTAAAAGACCGGCCAGAAATTTATGCAAATTCATCTGTGGTAAAAACCCGAATCCCTGCAGTTGTATTTCTTTAGCGCATACTTCGCATAGGTGGGTTTCCTGTTTTTGCCCGTTGGTTATCTCCGTCAGATGCACCGTTGCCGGCCTCTGATTGCACCGATCACACTGCATAAGCCATCCTCCCCTTATAACCGGTAATATTGACAAATCTAATCGCGTAAAATAGCTACTATCATAGCCTTTAACAAAAGCGCCCTCAGCTGATCCCGCGCGGGCATGCCTATCCTCAAAATGTTGCCGTCAACAGCCGCGCGCATGACTCGGGCTTCCCGCGCCGTGATAAACTCCTCGTCCAGCAGTTGTCTGATCAAACCTTCAGCATCGGCCTGCGCGATCGACTCCCCAATTAAACCACACAGATCCAGGATTAAGTCAGACCGCTGGTCTAAGGGAATCTTAACTATCCTGATATACCCGCCGCTGCCTCTTCTGCTTTCTACAAAGTAACCGTGTCCGGCGGAAAAACGCGTGGTCAGGACATAGTTAATTTGGGAGGGGACACAGTTAAAACGGACAGCGAGATCACTGCGCTGCACCTCTATAACATTTTTACGGCTCTCCTCCACCAGGCTTTTTAAGTAGTGCTCTATTAGATCAGAAATATTTGACAATTCAAATCACCACCAAAATTTTTCCTGTCTGACTTTAACTGACCTTAACTTTATTATATTTATTTCGACCTGGTTTTTCAATACCTTCTTACTATTTTGCCCCAGAAAACTAATTGGAAACTAAAAAAAGAGAGCCGTGCTACTGCACGGTTCTCTCTGAAAAAAACTGGCTCCCCGAGTAGGATTCGAACCTACAACCTACCGGTTAACAGCCGGTTGCTCTACCGTTGAGCTATCGAGGAACGGACGGGTTGGTTATTATTAAATTCTGCTCCCACGCACCATAATATACTACTATCTTTTTACCAAGTCAAGCCCTATCGCTGCGCAAATAAATCCACAATTGTCGCTTCTTCTTTGGCCTGCGTTGTTTACAACAGTAATTCCTTATCTAAAGGTTTCTGTTCGTGATAATTTGACGACAGCCTAGTCCTGCCGGTACTTTTTCTTCCAGGCTTCGAAATCCCAATTGTCCAGGAAAACCTCAGCCGAGTTTAAGCCGTTGTCATATAAGGCCCTGCTTTCTGCCCGGGTTATGTTAAAATCTGTTGTCCCGATTTTCTTTTTGCCACCTTCAATCTCTATTGTGGTGGAAATGGCAATGGTCCGGTCATAATCTCCGCGTGAAATAGATATGTGGTAATTGTCATGTGCCTCTATCATCGAACTGACCAGAGCAACCAGATAGTTTGGGAAGTTGCGGATAGGGTTGTGCACAGGTTGGTTTAAAGATCTTGTGTCAGAATCGGTCAGCTTAAAACCAAAGGTTGGCCACTCGGGATCGCTTGTGCCATCATCCAGAAGCCAGACCGGGTAGTTGCTCAGGACACCTCCGTCAACGATAAGATGATCTCTGCCACCGCCATCTGTTAATTTTACAGGCTCGAAAAACATGGGTATGCTCATACTCATTCTCACAGCCCTGGCTATTCCGAAAAGATCGGGATCATAACCGTATAACTTTAGATCGCCGGGGAGGACCAGGAGCCTTTTTTCCGTAATATCACAGGCAATTGCTTGAAACTTGTACTTGTATTTTTCTTGCGGCGGATTTGCCATTTTAATATCACCAAAAGTAGTTTTTCCCTTAGCTTGAAGCAATGCTCCAAGCCAGTTTTCAAAAAAATCACCCTTATATACACCGTATTCCAACGCCGCACTCAGCACAACTCCAGGCAGGCCAAATTTATCAAGGAAATTTTCATCTTTAAAATCATTGTAGTTTACTGTTTGCAGCTCGTTTTCTATCTCATCCGCAGAGTAACCCGCCGCAAGCAGAGAAGCTACTATCGCCCCTGCCGAGGCGCCCGCCAGGTTTTCAAACTCATAGCCGGCCTTTTGAATTGCCGCAACAGCACCAACCAGCGCAATACCTTTAACACCACCACCCTCAAAGACAGCGTCACACTTGAGTGTCATCCGCATCACTCCTCCTTCTGTTTTAAAAACAGGTAACAGTCTACACTTTAGCATTGATGTCGCACTTTTCAGGATTATACAGGGTAATCTTCTGCACTGATTAGTTTGAATTGATTTTAGTATCTATCCCAACTTTTACTACATAATAACATAATATTGAAATATTGGTTAGTCACGCGAAATTTTCGTCTCAAACAAAAATACACATAATTATGACTTTGACCCAGGGGTAAAGGAGGAAGCCGGACGGGTATTATAGAATTAATTAATATATACATCTCTTCCTTTTATTACTGCCAGGTGGTGAATAAATATGAATTCTGCCTTCTTGAGGCTAGCTGTTCTCGGCACTGCTTTAGTGTCAATGATATTTGGCATCTGGCGCGGCGAAGCAAAGGAGGTTCTGATTAAAGCAATAAATCTTTGTCTGGAGTGTATAGGTATTGGCTAAAATGGTGCGCAAAATCATACAACTGGCCTCTACAGTTGTATTTAACAGCTACGCGGCGGGATTCGCCAGTGGCAACATATACAGGGGAAACCTAAAACAAGTCTGTGTACCGTTTTTAAACTGCTATTCCTGCCCTGGCGCCATCAGTTCCTGCCCGGTAGGTTCCCTGCAGGCAGTGGCTACCGGAGCGTCCTACCAATTCTCGTTTTATGTCGCAGGCTTCCTGGCACTGATCGGGATTACCTCAGGCAGGCTGGCCTGTGGCTGGCTTTGCCCGTTTGGCCTGATCCAGGAACTCCTCTCGCGTATACCTTCTCCCAAGTACCTTTTACCCACCTGGACACGTTACCTTAAATACCTGGTCCTGGCCGTTTTTGTCTTGCTGCTGCCTGCTATTGCCACTGACTTCTTTGGAATTGGCACGCCTTATTTCTGCAAGTGGCTCTGCCCGGCGGGTACGTTGGAAGCAGCGATACCGCTTGCTATAGCTGACCAGGGCATCCGGGGCGCCCTTGGTCCACTTTTCACCTGGCGCCTGATCTGGCTGATCGCAATCATTGTATTCGTTATAATAGTTCACCGCGGCTTCTGCTCCGTTTTTTGTCCACTTGGAGCGTTTTATTCCTTATTCAACCGGATCAGCTTTTTTAGTATAAGACGGCAGACGAATAAATGCAGCAATTGCGGACGCTGCGCCGAGGTTTGCTACTTAAAGCTCCCCGGCTCTCAGCAGACAAATCACCCCGACTGCATTCGCTGCCTTAAATGTGTTAATAACTGCCCTAACGGGGCGATGTACTGGGAAATCCAATTAACTGGCAAAAAAGAGGAGGAGTTTTTTAATGCGTAAAATATTTTTTTTAGCCGCTTGCTTGATCCTGGCAGCCCTGCTGTCATCTGGCTGCGGGACCAAGGATAAAACTGAGCAGATGCCGCAGGTCAGTTCCGTCCCCGCGGCACAACCTGTCCAGGTGACAGAGAATCCGGCGGCACAAACTCGGGATAGTGAGGCTCTGAAAAACGAATCATCCGCAGTGGTTAATACTCAGCAGCAGGCCTCTGAAACAACAGCGGCCACGGAGTCCCCAAAAGCTGCGGAGACTAAAACAGATACGCCCAAAAACTACTCTCTTAAAGTAGGAGGCTATTTCCCTCCTTTTTCTCTCAGTGACCTGGACGGCGGGACCATCAGTTCGAGTGACTTATTTTCCAGCAACAAGGTGACCTTGATCAACTTCTGGGGTACTTTCTGCGGCCCCTGTATCAGAGAAATGCCGGAACTGGAAAAATTATGGCAGCAATACTCCGGCCAGGGACTCGGTGTGGTCGGCATCATACTGGATTCGCAAAAAGCGGCGCAGGCCAGGAGCATTGCCGCCAAACTGGGCACAACCTACCCCCACGTGCTGGATGACGGGCGCTATGGGCCGAGCATCCGCGCCGTTCCCCAGACTCTGCTGGTAGACAGTGAGGGCAAAGTCCTGTATTCAGTAACCGGCGCGCGTACCCTGCCGGTATTTGTCCAAATGATTGAGCCTTATCTGTAAATAATAAAATATGATTATCCTGGCAGAATAGCTGTCAATTTGAATAATATATTAAGCTTGAAAACATCTGCTGGCTCCTGAACAGTCCGCAGCAGCAATTGCCGCTATAAAGGAGAAGAGTTTCATATGAAGAGG
Organism: uncultured Pelotomaculum sp.; assembly: GCA_964543575.1. Lineage (GTDB taxonomy): Bacteria > Bacillota > Desulfotomaculia > Desulfotomaculales > Pelotomaculaceae > Pelotomaculum_B. The sequence continues at coordinate 435 of CAZIYV010000092.1, read as the reverse complement.
GAATATTTAAGTGAACTGCTTGAAAACAGGCTCTTAATTCTAGATGGAGCCACCGGTACAGAACTGCAGAAAAGAGGCATGCCCCAGGGCGTTTGTCCTGAACTGTGGGTAATGGAGCACCCGGATATTCTTACAGAGATACAGCGTGAATACATAAATGCGGGTTCCGACATTGTATATACCTGCTCTTTTGGCGGCAACAGGGTCAAACTGGCAGAGTATGGATTGGGTGATAGGGTTGTTGAGATAAACAGGGAACTGGCCGGGATTTCCAGGCAGGCTGCCGCCGGTACAAACTGTTTTGTCGCGGGTGATATTGCACCGACGGGTAATTTTATAGAGCCTTTTGGGGATATGCCGTTTGAAAAGGCTGTGGCTGTTTATAAAGAACAGGTACAGGGACTGCTGGAAGGCGGCGTGGACTTATTTGTCATC
>CAZIYV010000091.1:0-13682 GCA_964543575.1 uncultured Pelotomaculum sp. | reverse complement strand
CCGATCTTAACGACCCTGCCATGGAAACGGCTCTGGCGCTGATCCATTCCCGTTTCAGCACCAATACCTTTCCCAGCTGGGAGCGTGCTCACCCGTACCGTTATTTAATCCATAACGGGGAAATAAACACCCTGCGCGGCAACATCAACTGGATGAACACCCGCCAGGCCATGTGCGAATCGGAACTTTTCGGGGAAGATATGGCCAAAATATTTCCGGTGATCGATCAGGACGGCAGTGACTCGGCCATGTTTGACAACTGCCTGGAGTTTCTGTCACTCACGGGCCGCTGGCTGCCTCAAGCGGCGATGATGATGATCCCGGAGCCCTGGTCCAACCACGAAAGCATGAGCGAAGAAAAAAAAGCTTTTTACCAGTACCAAAGCTGTCTGATGGAGCCCTGGGACGGTCCCGCTTCCATTGCTTTCACCGACGGCTCAATTATAGGAGCGGTGCTCGACCGGAACGGTTTGAGACCGTCACGCTATTACGTCACCAAAGATGATTTAATCATTTTGGCCTCTGAAGTAGGTGTGCTGGACATCCCGGCAGAGGATGTTGTGCTGAAAGAGCGGCTGCGGCCCGGACGGATGCTTCTTGTTGATACGGAAGAGGGACGTATTGTCAGCGATGAGGAACTTAAACACACCATTGCCGCCCAACATCCTTACCGGGAGTGGCTTGACCAGTACCTGACGACCCTGGAGGAAGTACCGGAAGCCCCTGTGGTTCCGGAGGTCTGCCAGGAGACGCTGCTCATGCGGCAGAAGATATTCGGCTACACCTTTGAGGATCTTTTTAAGGTTTTGGAGCGTATGGCTAAAGATGCGGTTGAGCCGGTCGGGTCGATGGGCAACGACTCTTCACTGGCGGTTCTTTCGGAAAAGCCGCAGCTCTTGTACAACTATTTTAAACAGTTGTTTGCCCAGGTGACCAACCCGCCTATCGATTCCATCCGGGAGGAGATTATATTTGCCGTCGGGACAGTGATCGGTCCGGAAAAGAACCTGATCAAGCCTGAACCTGACAGCTGCCGGCAGATCAGCATCAAGGCGCCTATTCTGACTAACGAAGAACTGGCCAGACTGCGTCACATCAATATTGGTGGCTACAAGACGGTTACACTGCCCATCCTGTTCAGAGCGGGAGAGGGAAGCGCAGGACTGGCAGCGGCTATGGATAAGCTTTTTAGCGAGGCGGATCAGGCTATTGACAACGGGGCCAGCTTTTTGATCCTGTCCGACCGGGCTGTTGACGCCGATAATGCGCCCATCCCCGTTTTGCTGGCCATGGCCGGCCTGCACCACCACCTGATCCGGGAGGGGAAACGGACCAGGGTCAGTATCCTGCTGGAATCTGGGGAACCGCGTGAAGTGCATCATTTTGCGGTTTTGATCGGATACGGCGCCAGCGCCATCAATCCCTACCTGGCCTTTGAAACGCTGGAAAACATGTGCGACCAGGGTTTGATGACCGGTATCACCGCCGGGGAGGCAATAAAGAATTACGTTAAGGCTTCCATTAAAGGTGTGGTCAAGGTAGCGTCCAAAATGGGCATTTCCACTATCCAGAGCTACCGGGGCGCTCAAATATTTGAGGCGGTCGGCATTAACAAAGCAGTTATTGATAAGTACTTTACCTGGACCTCTTCACGTGTAGGAGGGGTGGGTCTTGAAGAAATAACCCGGGAAGCGGAGATGCGGCATAAACAGGCGTTTATACCAGGCTGCGGGGAAACACTCGACTCCGGCTCTGTTTACCAGTGGCGGCACAATGGTGAGGAACATATCTTTAATCCCCAAACCATTGTAACGCTGCAGGAAGCCTGCCGCAGTAATGATTATGAGGTATATAAAAAGTATTCAGATCTGGTCAACAGTCAGAAAAACGTGCTGCGCCGGTATTTAAAATTTAAAAAAGGCGGGGCGCCAATACCTGTTGACGAGGTTGAACCGGTGGAGTCCATCTGCCGGCGTTTCAAGACCGGAGCCATGTCCTTCGGATCTATAAGTCAAGAGGCTCATGAAACCATGGCTGTCGCTATGAACCGCATCGGAGGTAAGAGTAACACCGGTGAAGGCGGGGAAGACCCGGCGCGCTACAAGCACCTGCCAAACGGGGACTCGCTGCGCAGCGCCATCAAGCAGGTGGCTTCGGGCAGGTTTGGTGTTACCAGCGAGTATTTGACCAATGCGGCAGAAATACAGATAAAGATGGCCCAGGGAGCGAAACCCGGTGAGGGCGGCCAACTGCCAGGGCGCAAGGTTTATCCCTGGATCGCCAGGGTCAGGGGCACGACGGCCGGTGTAGGATTGATTTCGCCCCCGCCGCACCACGATATTTATTCTATTGAGGACCTGGCGGAATTGATCCACGATTTAAAGAACGCCAACCCGGACGCCAGGATTAACGTCAAGCTGGTTTCTGAGGTGGGCGTGGGCACTATCGCCGCCGGGGTGTCCAAGGGACGGGCGGATGTGGTGCTTATCAGCGGCTACGATGGCGGCACCGGCGCTTCACCCCGCACCAGCATCAGTCATGCCGGATTGCCCTGGGAGTTGGGGGTTGCCGAGACTCACCAAACCCTGGTGCTTAACAATTTACGCGACAGGATTGTTGTGGAAACGGATGGCAAGCTGATGACCGGCCGTGACGTGGCTATAGCGGCATTACTGGGGGCGGAAGAGTATGGATTCGCCACAGCCCCCCTGGTTGTAATGGGCTGTGTAATGATGCGGGTCTGCAACCTTGATACCAGCCCGTGCGGCGCGGCTACTCAGACTCCTGAACTGCGCAAGCAATTTACCGGAAAACCTGGGCATGTAGAGAACATGATGGTGTTTGTAGCCCGGGAGATGAGGGAAATCATGGCAGAGCTCGGCTTTCGGACTGTAAATGAAATGATCGGTCGCACAGATGTGCTTGATCAGAAGGAACCGGAAGAACACTGGAAGGCGAAAGGATTGGACCTTTCAGCTCTTCTCTGGCAGCCTGAGGTGCCGGAAAGCATTGGCAGGTATTGCCGGAGAAAGCAGTACCACGGCTTGGAGAAATCTCTGGATAAAAAGGTACTGCTGGAATTATGCCAGCCTGCACTGGAGCAAGGAAAGGCGGTAAAGGCCAAACTGCCTCTTAAAAATACCGACCGTGTAGTCGGCACCATTTTAGGCCATGAGATTACCAGGCGCTACGGTGGGGAAGGACTGCCTGAAGACACCATCGACCTTTACTTTGAGGGCACAGCCGGCCAGAGCTTTGGCGCTTTTGTGCCGCAGGGAGTGACCATGACCCTGGAGGGTGACGCCAATGACCATTTTGGCAAAGGGCTCTCGGGCGGCAAGCTGATTGCTTTCCCGCCACTCAAAGCTACCTTTGTGCCGGAAGAGAACATCATTGTCGGCAATGTATCCCTCTATGGCGCAACGTCCGGGGAGGCCTACATCCGTGGTGTGGCCGGCGAGCGGTTTGGCGTCCGCAACAGCGGTGCGCGTGCGGTAGTAGAAGGCGTTGGCGATCACGGCTGTGAATACATGACCGGCGGCCGGGTGGTGGTGCTGGGTGTGACCGGCAGGAACTTTGCCGCGGGCATGTCGGGCGGTATCGCCTATGTGTTGGATGAGGACGGTACCTTTCACAGGCGCTGCAACCCGGGGATGGTAAGCCTGGAAGAGCTTGCCGAACCCGTGGAAGCGGCTGAAGTTAAAGAGATGATCAAAAGACACTGGCATTATACCAACAGTCAGCGGGCCCGGGTAATTCTGGACAATTGGCATGAAATGAAAGCAAAATTTGTCAAAGTTATCCCGAAAGATTACGCCCGTATGGTACAGGCGATTAATAAGGCGGAGCAGATGGGCTTAAGCGGGGATGAAGCGATTATGGCTGCTTTTGAAGAAAACATGAAAGACGAGTCAAGAGTGAGCGGAAACTAAAATCAATGTAGGTGCGATTTCAATCGCACAAAACTGCGCAGAAGTTTAAGGGATTTCTGCTAATCCTTATCTACTGCATTTCTATCGGGTCATGTGCGAATAAATTCGCACCTACATTTTCAAAGCAACTCAAAACGTTTTCTTTTAGGATATTTATAGGAGGAGTGCATTATGGGTAAACCCACCGGATTTATGAAATTCCGGCGCGAACTCCCTACTGATCGCGACCCGGAGGAGCGAGTTTGCGATTGGAGAGAATTTCACAACCAGCTGCCGGAGGAAGAGTTGAAAAAACAGGCGTCACGCTGTATGGATTGCGGCACACCTTTTTGCCACACCGGTATGATTATTAACGGGATGGTTTCAGGCTGCCCCAATCACAACCTGATCCCTGAAGTTAATGATTTGGTTTACCGGGGTTTGTGGAAAGAAGCCCTGGCCCGGTTGATCAAAGTCAATAACTTCCCGGAGTTTACCTCCAGGGTCTGCCCTGCTCTCTGTGAGGGCGCGTGTACCGCCGGACTTGCCACCGAGCCTGTGACTACCAGAAACATTGAAGGCGCCGTCATTGAAAAAGCTTATGAAGAGGGCTGGATCGCGCCAAGTCCCCCGGTAAGCCGTAGTGGTAAAAAGGTTGCCGTGATCGGTTCAGGCCCTTCGGGTTTGGCCTGCGCCGACCAGCTGAACAAGGCCGGTCACTGGGTAACGGTATTCGAGAGGGCTGACCGCATCGGCGGATTATTAATGTACGGTATCCCCAATATGAAGCTTGAAAAATGGGTTGTCCAGCGACGGGTAAACTTGATGGCTGCCGAGGGAATTAGTTTCATAACCAACACTGAAGTGGGCAGGGATTATCCCACCGAAAAACTGCTAAGGGACTTTGACGCGGTGGTCCTTTGTGGAGGTTCAACCAGACCACGTGATTTGTCCGTGCCGGGGCGTGACCTGAAAGGGATTTACTTTGCGGTTGATTTCCTGAGTGTGAACACTAAGAGTTTGCTTGATTCCAGGCTAAAGGACGGCAAATTTGTTTCATCTGAAAATAAAGATGTGATTGTCATCGGCGGAGGTGACACCGGCACCGACTGTGTTGGGACAGCGCTTCGTCATCAATGCAGAAGTGTCAACCAGTTTGAAATTATGCCCAGGCTGCCTCTTGAGCGCAGTTGGGATAACCCCTGGCCACAGTTCCCAAAGATACATAAAACAGATTACGGTCAGCAGGAAGCGGCTGCTCTTTATGGTGACGACCCGCGTCATTATTGTATCACGGCAAAAAGATTTGCCGGGGATGAAAACGGCAGGGTTAAAGAAGTGCTTACGGTTAATGTGGAATGGATTAGAGATGACCGGGGACGTTTCATGCCGAGAGAGATTGCAGGCACTGAAAAAATCTGGCCAGCACAGTTGGTGCTGCTGGCCATGGGGTTCAACGGACCGGAAAACAACTTGCTCGACGCGCTTGGTGTTGAGCGTGATGAAAAGTCTAACGCAAAGGCTGACAGCGGGCATTATATGACCAATGTCAAGGGTATATTTGCTGCCGGGGACATGCGCCGGGGGCAAAGCCTGGTGGTGTGGGCGATAAACGAGGGCCGCGGCGCCGCGCGGGAGTGTGACCGCTATCTAATGGGATCCACAAACCTGACGTAAACAATGGGCAGCAGCCTTTAAACCGCGGCAAAAAAAGACATTAAACGGCGTGGCCGTAAACCGGCGTCCAGCCACAATTTTTTACCTGACTCAGCGGGGCGGATGATTTTAATTGCATTCCGCCACTTGCTGTGTTCAGGGAAAATTTCCGGCAGAGCATTGTTGAATTGTTTAAACAGTTCGTGGTTAAAAACCATCTCTTCTTGATCCGGAAACAGGGCGATATAAAAAATTCGGGTTTCCACGAGATCCTGAAAAAAGTGGGTGCCATAAGAAAGCTCCGGCATATATCCATGCTTCTGAGACGCCACTTCCACCAGCACCGCCGCGTTGCTTATTTCAGCAAAAGAAACTGGTACTCCCAGTGAGGGAGTACTGGTTCCCCACCGGCCTGGTCCGATCAGCATCATCGGTTCATGCTCACGGTTACAGAAAAACCGGTTTATTTGCCCCACCAGACGGGCAATTTCGTATTTATCCGATACGGACATTTTACTGTACTCTTCGCCAGGGATATAGACTATATTTTTAAGCGACTGCAAGATGTCGCTGCCCATAAAGCTTCCTTTGTTGGCAAGGAGAATACTATCAGGCGCATACTCTATTACGGTCGCTGGTTTACTGGATTTGCCCACTGTTTGGAGAGGGCGGCATTGGAGCAGATTGACCTCATAGCCAAGATCCTGAGAGAAATTCGCTGTGAACTCGATATCCACCGGATAATTATAGGCTGCTTCCAGCTGTTTCAGCATCCGGCGTATTACTTGGGGAAAATCAGTGTTCATAAGTTTCTCAAAGGTCAGTACCCAGGCCGCCGGCTTCTGATAACCCAACTCCTTCATCCTCCGTAAGGTTTCATGGTCGCGGACCGCCAGTAAATCCCACCCCGGGTAATTCGCAGCATGGCCTAACATATCGTTTAAAGCAACCGTGTCATTTTCATTTAAGCTGGTATCCAGCACGTCAACCTTGTGTTGGGAAAATTTACGGATGTCTTTAAAACTTGCATCCGGCCGCAGCAAAGGTCTATCCAGGGCGACGAGGCGGGGGTAATCATCTTCCACCCGTTCCACAGCCCTTGTTCCCAGACCGGCCACCAGTCTCATCATCCCGGCGTCCGGGTCCAAATCCTCACTCCACACATAGGCGTTGTGGGACATAGCCACACCGGCGAGGTCTGGAAAGAAATACTGGGCATGACTGGAGCCGGAAACGCGCTGAACCAGAAGCGCCATTTGTTCGTCGCTCTGTGCCAGGCCTCTTTGCAGGCGATAGGTCAGCGCGTCTTCGCCCATGGTACTGGCAAAGACTTGTTTAACGGCTTTTTCAAAGGCTTGATAGCGTTCCTGGGGGCTGCCCTGGTTAACACAAAAGACACTCCGGTATTTACCGGCAAAGGCGTTGCCGAACGCGTCTTCAAGCAAGCTGCTGGAGCGGATTATGATGGGGGATTGGCCGAAATACTCCAGGATCTGTTCGAACTGTTCACGGATCGTATCAGGAAAAGTCCCTGCCAATATCCTTTGCTGCAGATCTTTAGCAAAGGAAAAGTAGTTCTCCTTGTTTTTCTGTTCCAAACGCATTTTCCAGCACCCGTTCTCTACCAAATAGGTGTAGTACACGTCAGAACCTATATAAAATGAATCGTGGTGCTCAAGATATTGATCCCAGTCGGTATTCTTATCCGCCTTTAATATGGCGCGGGCGAGCAGCATGCCGACTGTTTTCCCGCCTATGAGCCCGGAACCGATAAGCCTGTTCCTGATCTCCAGCAAGTCCAGTAAAGAGAAGTAAGATTTGGCCAGGGATAGAACCCGCTTATCCCGGCCGATCATCATCCTGCACAACTGGTCGATCATTTCCTTTTCACCCGCAACAGCAGCCGGATCACCCTGATCCACCCTGTCCATTAGTTCCTGCGCTTTCATGAGTATCCGGTCCCAGTAATCAAGCCGCCGGACAGTATCACTTAGTTTATAGTGTTTCAGTTTGGAAAACAGTCTGGCTATACTGACACTGCTGGTGACAGGCACGAACTCCTCACCGGAACTCACGTGCGGCAGAAACATAGTGGGAGAATAGCGGTCCCAGGCTTTGAGCGGGTGAACATAAAAGCAGCCATCATGTTTATAGACATCCAGCAGCAGCTGGGTTGTCTCCCGTATTTTGGCGATGGTATGATAAGAATTGCTGTTCCTGAGCACCGCAAAATAAGCGATAGTTTTTTGCTCGAAAAGGTACGGGCAGGTTACCTTGAAAAAATTGCCGATCATCAGGTCTGTCGCCCAGGCTGAGAGCAGGTCGGAAAGACTGTCAAAAACATAAAAGACTCCGCCTCCTTCCCTGGAGGCGATAGTGTGCACCTCGGTAGAAAACGCCTCAAAACCGCTATTGGGATCAAGCGCATAGACCTTAATACCCGGCAGGGTTTCTACAACAGCGGGATGCAGCCCGAAACGCAGGTAAACAACCCTGCGGTTTTCCGCCAGCGCGCGGGTTACAAAAGGTTTTACAAAATGGCGGTAGTCATCAATATTGTCTACCTGCCAAACAACATTATCGCCTATGCGAAGCTGGTCGACAACCTTATCCAACCCGGGCAGGCCGGTGGATATACATTCATTGGCAGACATAACAATCTTCCTCTCCTTTCCCAAGCACCGCGAGGGGAAAAACTGTCACATATCGTTAAAAAAACAAAGGTTCCCTAACAGATGAATATCTGTTACGGAACCCCATTGCTCCATGCTCCGAATGCGCATTTACATTCGCTGTATGATAATGTAAGAATACTATAACATATTATACCTGACAATGATAGAGGCAGGCTTGATTATATTTTGCCTGATCTCTCCAGGTAAAGATATATTCAAAAACGTGTGCAGCTTAAATAATTATGTTAAAATTAATAAGTCATCAAAAAGTGTTGTGGAGGTGCCTGTTTTGAAGAATACACTTGCGGTACTGGTAGTTAACAAGCCGGGCGTACTGGCCCGCATATCAGGCCTTTTGAGCCGGCGGGTGGTCAATATCGAAAGTATAGCAGCCGGGTATACCGAGGAACCGGATGTGACCCGGATCACCCTGGATGTAAAAGGTGACGAGCAGGTGCTCGAACAGGTTATCAAGCAGCTGTCCAAGTTGATAGATGTGATTAAAATAGTTGAGCTGAAGTCAGAAGAATCGGTTGAGAGAGAGCTTGCCCTGATCAAGATAAAAGCTGAAACTAACCGCAGGTCTGAAATAGTCAACCTTGTTTCAGTGTTTAGAGCGAACATCGTTGATGTGAACAAGGAAACTATGATTATAGAGATCCTGGGCGATGAAAAGAAGATTAGCGCGTTCTGTGCGGTGCTTGATGACTACGGTGTGGTGGAATTGGTCCGGACAGGGAAAATAGCGCTGTCAAGAGGCCCTAAAGCGGTTAAGCAGTAAGGGGTTAAGGGGAGATAGTGGAACACTCTGACTCCGTTTGCGTATAGATAGCAGGTTGACATAATTATAGCAGGGGTGTATATAATATAGTATATACGTATCGCTTGCTAGAGGGGGTCTCCTTTTGACCCAGGTAAAAAGGATCATGATCAGTTTGCCGGATTCACTTTTAGCCGAAGTGGATGGGATAGTGGCAACAGACAGGCTCAACCGGAGCGAATTTATCCGGGAGGCCATGCGTTTTTACATTACCGAGCGCAGAAGACGCCTTCTAAGAGAGCAGATGAAAAAAGGCTATCTGGAGATGGCTAAAATAAACCTGACCCTGGCTATAGAGCACTATCGCCTTGAGTCCGAGGCGGAACTAATTTATAAGTTTGCCTCGCCGGAGGTAAAATAGGTTATGCTAATCCGACGGGGAGATATCTACTATGCGGACCTCAGTCCTGTTGTTGGTTCCGAGCAGGGCGGCACGAGGCCGGTAATTATCATTCAGAATGACATAGGCAACCAGTACAGCCCAACCACGATAGTAGCCGCCATAACATCACAAATAGATAAGCCAAAGCTGCCGACCCATGTGGCGATGCCTGCCACCCCGAGCGGGCTGGAAAAAAACTCGGTAATTCTGCTGGAACAAATCAGGACCATTGATAAGAGCAGGCTGCTGGAGAAGGTCACTTCCCTGGACGGTGATCTGATGGACAGAATAAACCAGGCGATTGAAATAAGCCTGAACCTGGTGGACTTATAAAAATGTAAAAAATTGTTCTACCTTTTAAAACCTTTACTCGGCATACTGCCAGGCAAGGTTTTTTAATATCCTGGAGGTAAATATTTATGAAGAAAGTCAGGGAAGGTTCCTGTTTCCCGCAAGGAGCGACACCGGTTAAGGGGGGCGTGAACTTTGCCCTTTATTCAAGGCACGCTGAAGGGGTTGACCTTTTGCTTTTCGACAAACCTTTCGATGCAACTCCAACGGACGTGATCACTTTAGCCAACAGGACTCGTTTTGTATGGCACTGTTTAGTAGAGGGGGCGCCGCCGGGGCAGCTTTATGGTTACCGGGTCAGGGGTTCCTACCAGCCTCAATATGGTCTGCGCTTTAATCCCAACCGGCTTCTAGTTGATCCTTACGCCAAAGCCATTACTGGAAAATTTGTACCCGGGCGGCTTCATCAGGGCTACGATCCAACATCTCCACTGCTCGATCTTTTTTTTAACCCGCGGGAAAACACTGCCAGCGCTCCCAAGTGTGTGGTGGTGGATGATTCATTTGATTGGGCGGGGGACGTTTCCCCCCGTACGCCTATGCGGGACACAATTATATACGAACTGCACCTGAAGGGCTTCACGGCGCATAGTTCCGCAGGTGTAAAACAGCCCGGCACTTATACGGGAGTAATAGAGAAAATACCGTATCTTAAAAGCCTGGGCATAACAGCTGTGGAGTTTTTACCCGTTCACCATTGTCATGATGACGACTTTCTAATAAACAGGGGCCTTACTAATTACTGGGGATACAATACTCTAGGTTTTTTCGCGCCGGACAGCCGGTTTGGCACCGGCGCCTTCCCGGGCTGCCAGGTGCGTGAATTCAAGGAAATGGTCAAGGCACTTCATCAAGCCGGCCTTGAAGTGATCCTTGACGTCGTCTACAATCATACCTGTGAAGGCAGCGAACTGGGACCAACGCTTAGTTTCAGAGGGATTGACAATCCCACTTATTACAAACTGCACTCGGGAAAAAGGTATTATGTGGACTACAGCGGCTGCGGCAATTCGTTGAATTTTGACGAATTCCAGGTGGTGCAGATGGTCATGGATTCACTGCGCTACTGGGTGGAAGAAATGCGCGTGGATGGTTTTCGCTTCGACCTGGCGCCGGTGCTTGGCCGTTCCAGAGGCGTTTTTGATCAATGCTCAGGCTTTTTCATGGCGGTTCACCAGGATCCTGTCGTATCCCGCGTGAAGTTGATTGCAGAACCATGGGATATTACCAGGGAAAACTACCAGGCGGGCAATTTTCCTGTGGACTGGGCTGAGTGGAACGGCAAGTACCGCGACTGTATAAGAAAATTTGTCAAAGGTGATCCGGGGATGCTTGCGGAAACAGGATATCGTATGAGCGGCAGTTCCGACCTGTATGGCGATGATGGCCGGACGCCTCTGCACAGTATAAATTTTATAACCTGTCATGACGGTTTTACCCTTAATGACCTGGTCTCCTATGAGCACAAGCACAACGAGGCTAATCTGGATAATAACAGGGACGGCAGTGATTATAACAATTCTTTTAACGTTGGCTGCGAGGGGGAAACTACGGACCCTGCGGTAAGCACGCTCAGGAAAAAAAACATTAAAAATTTCCTGGCCATATTGATGATATCACAGGGGGTTCCGATGATATTGGGCGGGGATGAGTTCATGAGAACTCAAAAAGGCAACAACAACGCTTACTGTCAGGACAATGAAATCAGCTATTTTGATTGGGATTTGGTCAGGAAAAACCAGGACCTGGTTGACTATGTCCGGAAACTGGTGTCTCTCAGAAAACGCTATCCCCATTTCCGGCTGGGGCGGTTTTTTACCGGGCAGGATCGCGATCTTGACACCATGAGAGACATTAACTGGTATTCAGCGGATTTAAGTCCGCCCGGGTGGAATCTTCCTGAACAACGCTTTCTGGCTTACCTGATTGAGGGAGAAGAGCTGGCTGAAGCAGACTTAGAGGAAAAATCAAGCGATATCCTGGTAATCCTGAACGCCCACCAGGAAGAAAAGCTTTTTTCTCTCCCGGCGCCCCGGCCAGGCGCCGTTTATCACAGGCTTCTAGACACCTCCCTGCCAGGCGGCGGGGACCTGTCGGAAGACAAAGAAGGGCAGCCGTTATCCTGCCAGCACAGTTACCTGGTGGCGCCTCAAAGTACCGTAGTGATAATCAGGAAAAACTGATAATTATAATATGTATGACGCATAGAAAGGATGATTGCCGTGCTTGCCATTACTGGCGGGAAAGTGCTCACTATGGCCGGAAGTCCTATAGAAAAGGGGACCGTGCTGGTAAAAGGAGATAAAATTGTGGCAGTGTACGAAGGGACAGATGTTCCATCCGGCAGCAAGGTGGTTGATGTTGCCGGGAAAATCGTCATGCCCGGCATGATCGACTCCCACTGCCACGTTGGTATAGTAGAGGAGATTTACAGGGAGGAAGGAGACGACAGCAACGAAACAACTGACCCGCTGACTCCGCACCTGCGTGCCATTGACGCTGTATATCCAATGGACCTGGGGTTTCGCGACGCCCTGGAGGCAGGTGTGACAACACTTGTGACGGGACCCGGCAGCGCCAATATTATTGGTGGTGAAATGGTTGCGCTTAAAACGTGCGGAACAGTGGTTGATGAAATGATTGTCCGCTTCCCGGCGGGTCTCAAAGCTGCTCTTGGTGAAAATCCAAAAAGAAGCTACGGCAAAGAGAAAAAAACACCGGCTACCCGTATGGCCTCCGCTGCAATTATCAGAGTAGCTTTTGTCGAAGCGCAGAATTATATGAAAAAGGAGCCAAGGGAAAGGAATTTAAAGATGGAAGCGCTGGTCCGGGTATTACAGAGGGAAGTTCCCCTGCGTGTGCACGCCCACCGCGCCGACGACATTATGACAGCCATCCGGATCGCCGGTGAATTTGGGGCGGACCTGATCATAGAGCACTGCACCGAAGGTCACCTTGTGGCCAGGCAGTTGGCCGAGAAAAAGGTTCCGGTAATACTGGGCCCGGTGATAACCAACAGGGCCAAGGTTGAAATGCGCTGCCTTACTACTGAGACGGCCAAAATATTGGATGAGGCTGGGGTCAGGTTTGCCATTATGACTGATCACCCGGTTGTTCCGGTACAGTACCTGGCAGTTTCCGCCGCCCTTGCGGTCAAGGGGGGGTTATCCGTGGAGCGCGCCCTGGAGGCCATTACTATAGAAGCTGCCGCTATTCTGGGCCTGGAGAAACGCCTGGGGAGTATTGAACCGGGCAAAGATGCTGATATTGTTATTTTAGACAGGCACCCCCTGGACATCTCCTGCCGCGTCGAACAAGTATATATAAATGGTATAGAAATTTTAAGTTAAACTCATAAAAAAATTAACTAATTTTTGTTGCAAAAAAAGGATTATTTTTAAAGGATTATGAAAAATATGGTCGAATTAGTTTTTGTTTAACATATACTTATATGTTACTATAATGTAATAATTTGTCGTGAGGTGTCGAAATGGTTGGAGAGCAGTTAGATGTCTTAATAGTAGATGATCAGGCCGGGGTCCGTTTCCTGCTGGAGATTGTGGTCAGGGAGTCGGGGCACAGGGTACACACAGCGCAAAACGGGTTTGAGGCCATCGAATTTGCGCGCAAAAGACGCCCCGACCTGATCTTCATGGACGTCAGGATGCCCCTGATTGGGGGCCTGGAAGCGCTGGGTGAAATCAAATCATCAAACCCAAAGATCCAGATTATCATAATGACTGCTTACGGGTCCGAAAAAACTGTGTCTGAAGCTTTAAAGAAAGGAGCATATTGCTGCATAGCGAAACCTTTTGACGTAAACGAGATTAAGGAGCTCTTGGATAAATTCGTTTATTGGCGAAACAATTTCGCGGAGACCGCTGCCT
>CAZIYV010000090.1:0-13683 GCA_964543575.1 uncultured Pelotomaculum sp. | reverse complement strand
GGAGGACGGGTTTGTTGAGAGGACCCTGCCCAGGGGTCGTCTCTGGTTGATTCAGACCCCCCAGGCTTTTCGATATGAAACAATAATGGAAGCTCACCGCAGGGCGCGGCTGGAGAAATTCTTTGCCACTGACGACGCCGGGCTGGTAGAATTTTCAGGCCAACCGGTAAAGATTGTGCCTGGTTCTTATAAGAATATAAAGATCACGACCCCGGAGGATTTAGTCATGGTGTCAATTTTTTTGCAAGAAGAGGCGGGGGGCTGCAGTTGAGAATCGGCATGGGGTATGATGCGCACAGGTTGGCTGCCGGCAGGACACTGGTACTGGGCGGCGTGACCGTTCCTTATAAAAAGGGACTGCTCGGACACTCTGACGCGGATGTGCTGGCGCACGCCATTATGGACGCGCTTTTGGGCGCCGCCGGAGCAGGTGATATCGGCAGGCATTTTCCTGATACTGACAGTCAATACAAGGATATCAGCAGTATGATCCTGCTTGCCCGGGTGAAGGACCTACTAACTGAGAAAGGTCTGAAGGTAGTAAATATTGACTCGGTAATCGTCGCCCAGGAACCCAGGCTGGCGCCCTATATGGAGAATATGGCGGCAAATGTCGCCGCCGCGCTAGCGATCGGTTCCAGTCAGGTAAATATCAAGGCCACAACAACGGAAAGACTCGGGTTTACCGGCACCGGGGAGGGCATCGCCGCCTACGCGATAGCGATGATTGAGTGATGATCAGGGCACAACTTGCCGCCACTTTTCAACAACTTCCCTTTCTCTTTCATCCCCCTTATTTGAGTCCCCGGCAAGTTTTAAGAGTGTTTTCAAATCTTCCACATTTATTAGCTCATAAGCGGCTGACTTGCTTAATTGGCCTGTTATCCCCCTCAGTTTCTCAATACGGCAGCTGGCGCAGTGCATTCTGGTAAGCAGGCAGTTGTCGCAGCATCTTTCCAAAAGCCGATCGATTTCATGGAAATCGTCATGGTCCATCATGTGAGGTCCCCCCTTTAAAATAAAAAAAGACCTTGTGAATTTCAAGGACAGCATCGGCCTTGCGCCTGACTAAATTATATTAGATTGGGCTGGCGGATACAAGTAATTTTTCTGCCTGCCAAACAGCGTGTGGATCGGCCGTTTTAGAGCCTGCCCTTCAGCGGCTAAAAAGTTGCCTGCCTGTTAATATAGGTGTTATAATAAGCTACGGTAAAAAACGGTATTTATACATAGATTGTTGACATTTTCCGTGATTATTTGAATGCGTGTTTATTATTTTATGACAACAGACAAGGAGGAACATGTTTTGTCGGTTCGAGTGAGATTTGCGCCAAGTCCTACAGGTCCCCTGCATATTGGTGGAGCGAGATCAGCGCTTTTTAACTGGCTTTTTGCCCGCCGTTACGGCGGTACTTATATTGTTCGCATAGAAGATACCGATCTTGAGCGTTCATCCCGGCAGTCAGAGGAAAACATTTTGAATTCACTGCGCTGGCTTGGCCTGGACTGGGACGAGGGTATTGATGTTGGAGGTCCTTACGGGTCGTACCGCCAGACTGAAAGGCTGGATATTTACCGCCATTACGCGGAAGTTCTCCTGAAAAACGGCCTGGCCTACCACTGCTACTGCAGCGAGGAAGAACTCGCTGCAGAAAGAGAAGCGCTGCTGGCCAGGGGCGAACTGCCGAGGTACCTGGGCCGCTGCAGGGCTCTTACAGCAGAGGAATGCCGGCGGCATGAGGCGGCGGGGCGCCGTCCGGTGGTACGCTTCCGGGTGCCTGCCGGTGAGGTGGTTGTGGTAAAAGACCTCGTCCGGGGGGATGTTTCTTTTGAATGCTGCGATATCGGCGATTTCATCATAATCAAGTCGGATGGTATCCCCACTTACAATTT
Source organism: uncultured Pelotomaculum sp. (assembly GCA_964543575.1). Taxonomy (GTDB): domain Bacteria; phylum Bacillota; class Desulfotomaculia; order Desulfotomaculales; family Pelotomaculaceae; genus Pelotomaculum_B. The sequence continues at coordinate 11,790 of CAZIYV010000090.1, read as the reverse complement.
CGCGGTTGTGGTGGATGATTATACTATGAAAATCAGTCATGTAATCAGGGCTGAAGAGCACCTGTCCAATACCCCGCGCCAGATACTTTTGTACAACGCCCTGGGCTGGGATATGCCGGAGTTTGCCCACGTATCTCTTATCCTGGGCAAGGACCGCAGCAAAATGAGCAAACGTCACGGCGCCACGGCCATTGAACAGTACCAGGCAAAAGGCTATTTGCCCGAAACCCTGGTCAATTTTCTGGCCCTTTTGGGCTGGTCTCCCGGTGGCGAGGAAGAAGTATTTCCCCTGGACGAACTGAAACAGCAGTTTTCTCTGGGCCGGGTTGCCAAGAGCCCCGCTGTTTTTGACCTGGAAAAACTGAACTGGCTCAACGGCCATTATATAAGACAGGCGCCCCTGGAACAGCTTACCGATCTGGCCATCCCCCATTTAGAAAAAGCCGGGTATTTAAGCGCCCCACTGTCACCTGAAAAGTACAAGTGGGTCAAAATGGTGGTGGCCTCTCTCCAAAAACATCTCAGCTATATGGAGGAAATAACCACCCAGGCCAAAATCTATTTTGAAGATAAAGTCCAAATTGAAGAACAGGAAGCTCAGGAGATTATGGCCGGCGAACAGGTTAGCGCGGTATTGGGCTGTTTGATTAAAAAGGTGAGTGTCACAAATTCAGGTGAGATAAAAGAAAATGAGGCTAAAGAACTTTTGAAGGAAGTTGGCAGGGACCTTGGGCTTAAGGGGAAACAGATATTCATGCCGGTGCGCGTAGCGCTCACCGGAAGTACGCAGGGGCCTGATTTGAACCAGATCATAGCCATCCTGGGGAGTGATGGAATTATCCGGCGTCTATCAAGGTGGATGTGATGTGAGACGTGAGTAGATGTAGGTGCGAATTTATTCGCACAACTTTCCCCCACATCCAACGACTCACGACCAAAAGGGGAGGTCATTCTTTTATGGAAGTTTATAACACCATGACCAGGCGCAAAGAAACATTCCAGCCACGGGAGCCCGGCAAGGTTGGCCTATATGTCTGCGGCCCGACAACGTACAACTATATACATCTGGGCAACGCCAGGCCGCTTGTGTTTTTCGACACTGTGCGGCGGTATTTCGCTTATAAGGGGTACGAGGTTCTTTATATTCAGAACTTTACCGACGTGGATGATAAAATTATCAACCGTGCCGCCCAGGAGGGAAAAGGCCCCCTGGAGCTGTCCCGCATCTATATCAACGAGTACTTTAAAGATGCTGATGCCCTGAACGTGCTCCGGGCGGATGAGCACCCTAAAGTTACCGGACATATGCCCGGGATTATCAAGATGGTGGAGGCTCTGGTAGAAAACGGCTCAGCCTATGTGGTGGAAGGCGACGTTTACTTTGAGGTGCGGAAATTTCCCGGATACGGCAAACTTTCCGGCCGCACGCTGGATGACCTGCAGGCCGGAGCGCGGGTGGAAGTCGATACCAGAAAGCGCGATCCGCTGGATTTCGCCGTCTGGAAATCAGCCAAGCCGGGAGAACCTTCCTGGGACAGCCCCTGGGGACCCGGCCGGCCGGGCTGGCATATTGAATGCTCGGCTATGTCTTTAAAATACCTGGGCACCAACTTTGACATTCACGGCGGGGGTTTTGACCTGATCTTTCCCCACCATGAAAATGATATAGCCCAGAGTGAGGCCGCTACCGGAGAGCCCTTTGTACGCTACTGGCTGCACAATGGCTTTATCACTGTAAAAGAAGAAAAAATGTCTAAATCCCTGGGCAACTTCTTTCTGGTCAGGGACATCCTGGCTAAATTTCAACCGGAAATAGTGCGTTTTTACCTTCTCTCAACACACTATCGCAGTCCCCTGGATTTTGACGACGAGAAACTGGCCTCCGCTGGACGAGGCCTGGAGAGAATAAAGACCAGCATCCGCCTTTTAACAGAAGCACTGGCAAAGAGTAGCGGTGAAGAAGCGGCGGTAACGACGGGAGATTTGAAATCAGCGATTGACACTTTAAAGTCCTCCTTTGAGGCTGCCATGGACGATGATTTTAACACAGCCCTGGCTGTTGGGATCACCTTTGACCTGGCCAGGGAAGTTAATTCGGCGGTTCAACAACTGGGAGACACATTGGCCAGGGCCGACCGGGAGATTCTAATCAAAGCCATGGACTTATTTAAGGTATTCAATGAAGTTCTCGGTGTTTTTAAGGTTGACAGCGATGGCAGTATTATTATTGAAAGCGCTTCCGAAGAAAGCTCAGGCTTTGCTGAAAAACTTCTCAACCTGATTATAGAAGTGCGGCAGGAAGCACGGCAGAAGAAAGACTGGGGTACTTCCGACCGGATCAGGGACGGCCTGAAAGAGCTGGGCATTGTCCTGGAGGATACACCGCAGGGAGTTCGCTGGAAAAAGCAGGGGTAGGTTTGTTGTTTAATAATAAAATCAAAAATATTGAGCGGCCGGCAGATCTCCCGGCGCTGGTCCTGGCCTACATCGGCGACGCGGTGTATGAACTGGCGGTGCGGGAGCATCTGGTTAACAACGGGCTGGCAAGGGTTAATAAGCTCCACGGCGAGTCTGTAAAATACGTCAACGCCGGCGCCCAGGCCAAAGCCCTGCACGCGCTGGAGGGAAAACTCAGTGAAGAGGAGTCCGCGGTCATGCGCAGGGGGCGCAACGCCAAATCACCCCACGTCCCGCGGGGCGCCGGGGTGATTGAGTACCGCCACAGCACCGCTCTGGAAAGTTTAATCGGCTACCTTTATTTGAAGGGTGACGCTGTCCGGCTTGCCGAGATTATGGATATAGCCCTGGAAGCCATACAGAATGAGACGTGAGATATGAGACTTGGGACGTGAGAAATGAGACGTGAGACTAAAGGGATTGTCTCAAGGGTCAAAAAGACCCAGGAGGATGCTGGAATCTCACGACCCACTACCCACGACTAAAATATATTAGTATTAGTGTACCGGGTACCTAAGTTATTAAGTTATTTACTTGGTAGGAATACAGTATATACCCACGTCCCAAGTCTCACGACTCACGACTAAAAATTGAGGTGTTAAAAATGAGTGCTAAAAAGTTGAGTGTTATCCTTCTGAGATACACTCCCGAACCTCAAGAGATTGTTGCCATGGGAGCCAAGCTGTGCTACTCGCCGGCTGATGTTGAGGAGTTAAAGAAGGGCATTGAAGCCAGAAACCAGGAGCCTTTTCTGGCGCGGCTGATGGAATTTAGCCACCTTTCACCAATAGAGCACGCCAGTTTTACCTTCGGTATAGAAGGGGTCTCCCGCAGCCTGCTGGCCCAGATTACCAGGCACCGCATCGCCAGCTTCAGCGTCAAGTCCCAACGATACGTTTCAGAGGCCAGCGCGGCTAAAGAGGACGATGTTTTTGGTTATATCATCCCGCCGCGCATTGAAGCGCTGGGCCCAGAGGCGGTTCGGGAATTTGCAGGCCAGATGAAGCAGGTGCAAAAATGGTATGACGGATGGGTGGAAAAGCTTGGGGACAGCGGGGAGTCAACCAATGAGGACGCCCGTTTTGTCCTGCCCAACGCGGCGGAGACCAAGATGCTGGTCACCATGAACGCCCGGGAACTGCTCCACTTCTTCAACCTGCGCTGCTGCAACCGGGCCCAGTGGGAGATCCGGGCACTGGCCACAGAGATGCTGCGCCTGGCTAAACAGGCTGCGCCTGTTATTTTTAAAGAAGCCGGGCCCGGCTGCCTGCAAGGTCCCTGCCCGGAAGGTAAGATGAGCTGCGGCAAAAGCAGCGAGGTCAGAGAAAAGTTTAAAAACATATAAAACTGGGGAACTATTCTTAAAGGACGAAAATCTTTTATAAATATTTAATCATACTGTCTAAAAACAGCTAAAAGGAGAGTGTCAACCTGGACGACATTATTGCCGGCCGCAACCCTGTAAGAGAAGCCCTGCGAGCAGGCCGGCCGATCAACAAGATTATGATTGCGGAGGGTGTTTTAACCGGCCCTCTTCAGGAAATTTTCACAACGGCCAGGGACAGAAAGATACCCGTGCAGAAAGTGGACCGCCAGCGCCTGGAAAAGTTCGCTTCGGGTATCGCCCACCAGGGTGTTCTGGCTTTTCTGGCCGCCAAAGAATACGTGGAGGTTGACGATATCCTGGCGGGTATCAGCCCGGGTGAGGCGCCTTTCCTGATCATCCTGGATGAAATCAGCGACCCTCACAACCTGGGCGCGATTCTGCGCACAGCTGACGCCGCCGGCGCGCACGGGGTTGTTATTCCCCGCCGCCGCTCGGCGCCGCTGACCCCTACTGTGGCCAAGTCATCCGCGGGTGCGATTGAATATGTCCAGGTGGCGAGGGTGGCCAATCTTCCTCAAACCATAGAGGGACTCAAAAAGAAGGGTCTTTGGATTGTAGGCGCTGAGGCAGACGGTGAGGATATTTTTTGGGATGCCCGACTGGACGGCCCCTTAGCGCTGGTTATAGGCGGAGAAGACAAAGGGCTGGGTCGCCTGGTTAAAGAACGCTGTGACAGCCTGGTGCGGCTGCCTATGTTAGGGCAGGTTAATTCCCTGAACGCTTCGGTCGCCACGGCCTTGTTGTCTTATGAAGTGCTTCGGCAGAGAAGAAGGGCTCTTGATCATGAAAGAGTTTCTGGTCGTTGACGGGTACAACATCATCTATGCCTGGCCCGAATTTGAAAGTCTCAAAGAATCAGGTCTGGAACACGCCAGGTATAAGCTGGTATCGATCCTGGCCAATTATTCTTACCTGTCAGGACAAAAAACATTTGTGGTTTTTGACGCCCACCAGGTAAAGAATTCTGTTGAAAGAACCGATACCATTGACAGCGTGGATGTTATATTTACCAAACAGGGAGAAACAGCTGACGCTTACATTGAAAGTCTGGTAGGACGGCTGTTTAATGAAGGAATTATTTATGTGGCGACTTCTGACTGGGCTGAGCAGGGCATAATTTTCGGCAAGGGCGCGTACCGCCTTACACCCGGCGAGTTGCGCGACCAGGTTGACAGAGCCAGAAAGGAAATCCAGGAGCATTACACCAAAACTCTCCCTTCAGAGAGCTACCTGGAGAACCACCTCCTGGACAAGGTGAGATCTAAATTTGAGAGATGGCGCCGGGGAAAAAAATAGACAAGACAAGGTCTCTGTTAATTTTACCTTGACGAGCTATCACCCCTTCGTTATAATTATGTTGGAAACTTGACCGGAAACTCACCTTGAAATATGCCTTAACCCAGAGAGACAAAAAGCACGAGGGTTATAACCTGGACTTAGTGTCAGGCGAGGGAGAGGTTTTTTTGTTTTTCTCGTACTGAAAAGAGAAAGAGCGAGGGGATAATGTGAGTCTTCAAGCCCAAAGGGAAGTTCCTATCGGGTATCAGGTTCTAATTGACGAGGAAGTAGTGGAGTTTGCCAGAGAAGGTGATGATAGCGCACTAGAGTATCTGATTAACAAGTACAGGAACTTTGTAAGGGCAAAAGCCCGCTCCTACTTTTTGATCGGGGCAGACAGGGAAGATATCATCCAGGAAGGTATGATTGGCTTATACAAGGCCATTCGTGATTTCAAACTGGACAAGTTGTCGTCATTCCGTGCATTTGCCGAATTATGCATTACCAGGCAGATTATAACCGCTATTAAAACAGCTACCAGGCAAAAACACATTCCGCTTAATTCATATGTTTCGCTGAACAAGCCAATATATGATGAGGATTCCGACCGCACCTTGCTGGATGTTATTTCAGGCTCAAAGATTACTGACCCTGAGGAATTGATTATTTCGCGTGAAGAGTTTGACGACATTGAAGAAAAGATGGGCGAGATTCTCAGCTCTTTGGAATGGAAAGTACTGATGTCCTACCTGGAGGGGAAATCATACCAGGAAATAGCTGAAGACTTGAAGCGGCATGTAAAGTCGATTGACAACGCGCTGCAAAGAGTCAAGCGCAAATTGGAACGCTACCTGGAAAAAAGAGAAGCTTAACCAGTTAATTAGTTGTAATCCTATACCCAGAACCAGGTAGACCTTTAACTGATTACCATCGGTTAAAGGTCTTTTTATCCTTGACATCGATTTAGATTTGACGTATAATTTTTATTGTGTCATCGCCGGCGTAGCTCAATTGGCAGAGCAGCTGACTTGTAATCAGCAGGTTGCGGGTTCGAGTCCCATCGCCGGCTCCAGATCAGACGTCAGTAGTCGGTAGCCAGAAGTCAGATTATAAAACAATCTTACAACAACCGACAACACACTACCGACGACCTATATGGAGGGGTTCCCGAGTGGCTAAAGGGAGCAGACTGTAAATCTGCCGTCGACGACTTCGCTGGTTCGAATCCAGCCCCCTCCACCAAAGCCAACAAAAGGGCGACCGGGACATTTGTAAAAGGTCTCCTTCTGTGATATAATAGAGTTTAGACATCGCGGGGTAGAGCAGCTGGTAGCTCGTCGGGCTCATAACCCGAAGGTCAGGGGTTCAAATCCCCTCCCCGCAACCAAGAAAGTCAGGCGCCTCATAGATGGGGCGCTTTGTGTATTTTAACATATCCCTGGCTATGCAGAATGAAGCTATTATTTGTACTCATGGTGCACGTCACACCCATGAATGCAGAAAGGTCAAATGTCCCTATTTTGCAGCGGTTGGTCCGGCCTGGATTATTTTTTGAGGTATAAGTTCCATGCCGGTATAAAAAAAAGATGGCCTTTGCACCTGTGAATCAAGGTGCAGAGGCCATCAGTATTATTATTTTATTGTTTGCTTCGGTCCTTATATCTTCATTTCGCCGAGTCGCTTAACCCTTTCGCTGATGGGAGGGTGGGTGCTGAATAGCTTGGCGATGGATGCGCCGGACAGCGGGTTCACAATAAAAAGGTGTGATGCCGCCGGGTTCAGCTGCATGGGCACCCGCTGTGCCGCGTTTTCAAGCTTTACCAGCGCGTTGGCCAGGCCGCCGGTATTCCCTGCGATGCGGGCGCCGGTATCATCCGCCTGGAATTCCCGCGAACGTGAAATAGCCATTTGAATGAGCATGGCGGCGATTGGAGCGGTAATGGCCAGGAAAAGCGATCCGATAACACTGCCGCCTTCATCATCATCACCGCGCCCCATGCCTAAAATCGCCCCCCACTGGATAATGTTCGCGATCATGGTAATCGCGCCGGCAAAAGCGGCGGCAATGGTTCCCAGCAGGACGTCACGGTTTTTTATGTGGGCAAGCTCATGGGCCAGCACACCTTCCATTTCGCTGCGGTTTAAGATACGTAGAAGCCCTTCAGTTACGGCCACAGCCGCATGCTCCGGATTTCTTCCGGTAGCAAAGGCGTTGGGCTGCGCTGACGGAGTGATATAGATGCGGGGCATGGGCAGGCCTGCCCTGCTGGTTAGTAGTTGCACAACGCTGTATAATTCCGGCGCCTCTCCTTCTGAGACCGGCTGCGATCTGGTCATGCGGATGGCAATCTTGTCACTGAAATAGTAGCTGAAGAAATTCATCCCGAGAGATATCAGGAAGAATAACCCGGCGCCAGTTCTGCCGCCTACCGCCCCGCCAATGAGAACCAGGATTACTGAGAGTATGCCCATTAAGAGCCAGATCCTAAAATTATTCATTTATACATCCTCCTTGTATAGAATGTTTATTTAATAAAACCTTGTTTCTTTAAACATCAACCATCCGCTTTATAACAGGGTAACGACCAGTATCAAAAAGATACCGTAAAAAATCACAGGGTACATGAAAAGGCCCGCTTTCAAATTCTTTTTCCTGGCGGTAAACATGTACATGGTCAAGCTTGAAAGCAGGGCCAGGCCGGCGCTCACAGCAGCTAACGGAGTGAGCAACCAGGGAGTCAACGTGATGCCGATGGCCGGGATGATAGATCCCTGAAAAACCATGGCGCCGGTGATATTTCCCAGAGCCAGGGTGTCTTTCCCGCTTTTGACCCAGATGACACTGTTGAATTTCTCCGGGAGTTCCGTGGCCACTGGTGTGATAATCAGGGACAGGAACAGGGCCGGAACCATCATCCAGGTGGCTATGGTGTCCAGAGCGCCGATAAAATAGTTGGCGCCGCCGGTGATTAAAACCAGGCTTATGACTATCTGCACCAAAATTATATAAATAGGGGCCTCGGAGCTTTTTCTCCACAGGTAAAGCGGGGGCAGGTCCATTTCAGACAGCCCATCCCCGTCCCCCAGGGTTTTATACACATAGTAGCCGTACCCCAAAACCAGGGCCACGGCTACGACTGCTTTAGCCGTATGGTTGGGCAAGAGTGCCGCTGCTATGGCAATGGAATAAAAGGAAATAAAATATTTCAAGTCCCTGCTAAAAATCGATCGCTTGACGTCAACACAATTTGTGTCAGTCCCCCGGCAATAAAACATTTTAGATACGCCGACTACACCAAAAGCCAGCGTGCTTAACATAAACGGGGCGCCCAAAATAGCTCCGATGGCAACATCCTGTGCACTACTTGATTGGGTATACAAAATAGCGATCAGAGGCACCATCGTTTCAGGCAGTGCTGTCCCAACCGCTGCCAGGACGCTGCCGACCGCGCCCTCGGAAAGATTCAGCCTTTTGCCCAGCCATTCCACACCGTTGGTGAAAATTTTAGCGCCGGCAAGGATGGCCAGTAATCCCGCGGCCAGTACCAGAATACTCATTCCCATGATTATCACTCCCAACTATAATCTAGAAAATTAAAAAGACCCACGCATTTTCCAAGTTAGAAAATACGAAGGTCTTGCCTACCGTTTCAGGTTGCAAAAGCCGGGTATTGCTACCGTGATGACGGCTCCTGCTCCGGGCTGATGCCCGGTGGCTACTCCCCTTGTCCACTCTAATTATCTAGGGAGTATTATTACAGTAATACGATATTATGTCAAGTGTTTTTTGATTTAGACGCTGCCTCTACAGCGGGATTACCTTGACTTTTGATAAAAAAAAATCAAAAAATGCCAATCCTGCTCAAAAGGTTGTCACGAGCGGTCCTTAAACCAGTGAAAAAGGGTAACCAAACTAAGAAAACCCAAGTTGACAAGGCAATTTAACCTGTGCTAAACTATACAACGAGGCTTAATCGCCTCCACCAATATGCCGCTATAGCTCAGTAGGTAGAGCGCATCCTTGGTAAGGATGAGGTCATCGGTTCAATTCCGATTAGTGGCTCCAAATTCGGACGTAAGACGTCGGACGTAAGACGTCAGGATAGAAGGAATTCACCTTTGGCGAATCCCATCAAAAATCTGACGACCGCTTGCTGACGACCGACGACTATATATGGCGGCGTAGCTCAGCTGGTTAGAGCACACGGTTCATACCCGTGGTGTCCGGGGTTCAAGTCCCTGCGCCGCTACCAAGAAGAAAAAAACCGGTGGAATTCACACCGGTTTTTACATTTTCCGGGTTCTTCTTTGCTACCTCCTGCCCTTTTCCCGGGCTATCCGCGCGAACTTTTCCATGCTGTTTTGGGGAGGATGGTGTAAAACCTGACGCCGGGACATGGCCAGCGCTCCCGTAGGGCAGGCACAGGCGCATACTCCGCAGCCCAGGCAGATGTCTTCATTAACCACAGGCAGCTCTATGCCTCCGGCGCCGCCTTGCATGGTAATGGCCAGGATCTGGCAGGCGGCTTGGCAGGCGCCGCAGCCGCTGCAAACCTCTTCTGTTAACCGCGGCATGAAATTGCTGGGGTGAGCCATGAATTTTCCGGACTCCCTGATTGAATGAAGCACAGTACAGCAGCAGCCGCAGCAGTGGCAGATAAAAGTAGGCCTATTGAGCACGTTGTCGCCCAGATGGACCAATCCGGCTTTTTCCGTTTGCTCCAGCACCCCGAGCAGTTCATCAACGGTGGCCGGTTTGCCCAACCCCCTGCGCACCAGCCATTCCGCCGCGCTTTGGCCCAGGGATGTGCATACTTCAAGCGGCGCGCCGCAGGCTTTGTTCAGGTGGCCGGCCTTGTGGCGGCAGGAGCAAATTGACAGCGCACCGCCGCCGGAGGAGCGAATTATGGCGGAAGCTCTTTCATAGCTCAGTACTTCCGTTTCAACAGCGGCAGGGATGATTCTTTCATAGACCAGGGCCTTGAACATCTTGGTGGAGCCCCCGGATAATTCTTCTCTTACTTCGTCATTCTGGAAATACCTTTCGAAAAGTTCGGCCAGTTCCTTTATGTTAATATCATCTCTTACCCGCATGAAGGTGTACTCGAAAAAGCCTATGACCATTGGGGCAAGTATGTACAGCACCTTATCCCGGCGGGGCAGGTCCATTACCAGCCCCTTTTCAGCCATGCTCTCTAAAATGTTTTTCAAGCTATCTTCCCCAATCCCGCTCTCCATGGCAATCTTGTCCAGAGTCACCGGGGCTAAAGGGAAACTGCCTCCCACCAGAGCCTCACTCTCCGTATAAAGCCGGTACAGTATTTCCATCAAAGTCTCATTTATCTTTACCCCTACGGGGTTTTTACTCAGCCGGTCGGCCAAGGCCCGGTAGACTACCTCTTTGGCGTTGTTTATATGTCCCATACAATAATCACTCCTTTGCGGGTTGCTATAGTAAATAGAAGGGTTTTTTATATTCGCGTGCTAGTTTATCACAACTGCCAGGCAGTTGGAAAGGGGACGACCCGGCTGCCTGATGTATTCTCCGTTATAATAGAGGCCGCACGATGCGCCGCCATCAAGGTTCAGCGCGTTTTTCAGACCCAGGTTTCGTGTTAACTCCGCCAAACCCCATACATCAGCGGAGTCGACCGTGCCTATAACAAGTATATTATCCCGGTCCACCCCGGCAAAACTCCTGGGGGCCTCTATTTTAAGCTTGGCATCGCTCACTTGGCCGACTGCAATCTCACCACCCAGCAAAAGCAGGGGGTAGTTGCCCATAGCTGACTTAAAATTAAGACTGGGGTCTTCCTTATGGGTTATTTTGTAATCAACCTTCTTACCTATGGAAAACTGGTCTGCCCTTTCGCTGTTATTTTGTCCGTACCAGATCACATAACCATCCTGGGGTATGCGTACAGGTCCTGTTTCAATTCCGGTCACCACGCCGTTTCTGACCACCACGCAGGTCCTGCCGCTGGGAGTTGTGCCATCTTTATAGACGGGAGTGAAAACCACGATGGCGTCGTCAGAGTAAACATGGTTCAAGCCCCAGGCATACCACCAGTTGGGCCAGACCCATGAGCCTCCTGTGCCGCCTGTGATACCCGGCGTATATTTGCCTATAATCACCTGGTTTTCTTCATTAACGCCCAGTGTGGCGTCACTGCCCAGGTGGAAGTAGCTGTAATTTGCCGCCAGGGTGCCGTGCGGCAGTAAATCATTCTGGTCGTAGGCGTTGAAATAAGTTCCGTTAATGGCTGCCACTGCCCCTGACCTGCTCGCCATGGAAGCCAGTTCCTCACTTTTACCCAAGCTGTTTCCGGCCAGCACCGGTTTGATTTCTACACGCGGGTTGTTCATATTTATGAAAATCAGGTTGGCGTGCAGAGGGCCATAACTGGTTGCCACGTCCCTTTGCTCATATTTAACTTGCCACATGGGTGTGGGCGGCTCCGGCAGGGCGCCGGGCGGACCTATAAGCACGGCCTGGGCTAATTCGTTCCAGCCGACCTCATAGCCAAAAGCTTCTGCTACAAAACGAGCCGGAAGGTACACCCGCCCTTTTTTGAGAAGCGGCGTCACATCCATTATCATGGACTTTCCACCGGCAACCAGATCATTGCTGCCGACGCGCATAACAACGGTAGCCTGATTATAGCCAT
>CAZIYV010000089.1:0-13686 GCA_964543575.1 uncultured Pelotomaculum sp. | reverse complement strand
TTTTGTGATTTATGCCTGTCTGTATCCTTGACCAGGAACCACGGCAGCTGAACACTGTAGAAAGATTCACTTCCGTCAAAGCGCTTAAGAGCATCGATGATTTTTTTAAGCATTACGGGAAATATGCTATTCTGATTGCGCGACTTTTGCCGTTCGTTTCTTTCGATGTGGTAAGTTATGCCGCCGGTTTGACTTCCATGGGGTTTTGGCCGTTCTTTATCGCTACCGGCATTGGTCAATTACCAGCGACAATCGTTTATTCCTATATCGGAGGAATGCTTACGGGTGGAGTCAGGACCATGGTTTTTGGCCTCTTGATTCTTTTTGCCCTGAGCATTTTGTTTGTACTCTTGAAGGATGTTTGGAAAAATAAGAAAAAAAAGGAGGGGACAGATTTTGTGGAAGAAGTTTAAGTACAAGCAGTTGTTGATTATAATTTTATCCTTGATGCTGATTTTGGTAATCAACGGCTGTGGAAAACAACCGGCGCCTGTAGACCAGCAAGCTCAAAAGGAATTTGATATCACGGCTTATCCCAACAATGATTTCCTTATCACACCCCAAAAGCTGCAGGGAATGTTAGGAAGCGACAATCTAGTTCTCCTGGACTGCAACAAGCCGGATGTCTATGCTTCAGAACATATTCCCGGTGCGATCGGTATTGGGATCCAGGCTTTTTCAGACGCGGTTGGCAAACCTGGCGATCCGGGATGGGGGACCATAAAAAACAAGGAAGATTTGCAGAAGAAGCTGGAATCCCTGGGAATAGACGATAAAAAGACTGTTGTATTTTACTCGGATGTTTTTAAAGGGCCTGGTGCCGACGGCAGGGCTGTCTGGCAGTTAAAGCTGGCTGGGATGGACAATGTGAAGATGCTGGTAGGGGGTCTGTCCTACTGGAAGGAACTGGGTTATGCAGTGACTAAAGAAGTGGCACAACCCAAGCCCGTTACCGGGGTTGTCCTGAAAGATTACGACCAGGGCTATTTTGCGACAAAGGATCACGTTTTCAACAATTTAGGCAAACAAGTGATTGTTGATGTTAGATCAGAAGGCGAATTTAAAGGCTCACAGAATGCAGGGGAACCGCGGGGAGGACACATCCAGGGCGCTGTAAATCTGCTGTGGCTGCAATTATTGAACAAAGACGGTACAATAAAAACCCCTGATGAGATTAAAACTCTCATGGCTTCTTATAATATCAAACCGACTGATGATTTTATAGTTTACTGAACTATGGGCATCAGATCTGGATATGCATCCATGATCCTCAGAGCCGTTGGCTTTGAGAAAGTAAGAAACTATGAAGGCTCCATCTATGAGTGGGGCGGCGATAAGAATATGCCGATGGAGAAATAGGATAGCTCAAAACATTAGTCACAAAAAAAGAGACTTGAAGCGTTTGCTTCAGTCTCCTTTTTTGTGGAAATTAACCTGCAATCTTTGGCTTTCAAGATTAGTCAGCATCAACGCCATAGTGACAAGGCTGAAGTAAATATGCCGTATAATTACCGTTAATCCAGGCTACTATAAACAAATATCACATATTTTATGGAGGTGAATCATATTTGGAAGCGGGAGTAAGAAATAAGCTGAGGGGCAGCATTTGAAGAGTTAAGGCCGACGGTGTAATGGCCCAGGTTTCCATGTGAATGGGTGACACCGAACTCACGTCCGTGATGACGCGAGAATCCTATGAAGAAGCAGGTTTTACGGAAGGGCAGTCAGTAACAGCTTTGATAAAAGCGATAAATGTGGTTTTTGTTAAATAGGAATTAAGGAAAACAATATTTTGGATTCAATACAGATGTATCCTCATCAAAGGGGATATTTCTGTTTTTTGTTGATAAATTTTATGAATGAACAAATCTTTCGACATAAAATAATTAAATTGGACTGATAAGGTTGGTTTTGATATAAAGAAAACATATAGTTTTATTAGCCTTAAGGAAGTAATGGAGTATACAGATGAACAACGCACACCAGGATTTGTATGAGGAAGTACGCAAGAGAGCTGAGAATTATTTTAGCCAGAATTACAACTGCGCTCAGGCGGTGGCGTTGAGCAGCGTGGAACTTCTGGGGGGCCAGACAGGCAGCATCAGACAGATGGCTGCGGGATTCGGCCACGGCATGAATGCCGGCTGCACCTGCGGTGCTCTCGCCGGAGGCGTGATGGCAATTAGTCTTCTTTTTGCCGGCCCTGAAACAAAGGGTTTCGATAAGGAAATAGAGAAGGCGGTCGCACATCTGCATCACAGGTTTGTAAATGAGTTTGGCCAGACCTGCTGCAGGGGACTGAGAAAAAAACTTTCTCCTTACAAAAATAGCAGGTGCAGGGAAATCACCTCTAAAACAGCTACTATTACCCTGGAGCTGCTTTTAACCAGGAGGATCTCCTCAGCGCCGGTCTGAGTATATTTTTTTTAAATCTTGCGGACTGGCTCCAAGAAGGTAAAGCGTCTTTATTTTGTGCATCAGCCAGGCGGTGCGCCACTTGCCGTGGATGAGCCAGCGCCTGGCTGAAGTTGTAACGGGACCCGGAAGAAGTATTGATTTCCCAACCCGGCGCATGCTCAGGGAAAACTCCCAGTCTTCCATTAACTCGATAGGCGGGAAACCGCCAATTTTGTTAAAGACATCCCGCCGGACGAAAATAACCTGGTCTCCAAAATAAATGCCTGTTGCAGCAGCCCTGAGGTTTGAACCCAGTGAAGCCAGGTAAAAAAACAAACCGGGGTGGTCAATTTTCACTTTGAACGCGCCTCCAACCACACCGCTGTCGGACAGCGCCAGCTCAAGCTGTTGAAGAAAGTTGCGCGGCAGGCGGGTATCGCAGTGTAGAAAAAGCATGGTTTCACCTGATGCCAGCCGTGCCCCCTCATTCATCTGGCTGGCCCTGCCCCTGGGGGCATTGGCCAGCATGACGCCGGGGCCAACCAGGGAGACAGTGTCATCGCTGCTTCCCCCGTCCACAATGATAATTTCCAGGATGTTGTTCCAGGGGCGCAGGTGCTCGACAGTTTCCCTGATAGTTTCTGATTCGTTATAGGTAGGGATGATAACGCTGATTAAAGGAAGCTTGTTTTCATTCATGTTTAAGTTTTTCTCGATTGTTTGAACTAATCCTTTAAAGAAAGGTTTTAAAAAATGCAGGTGGAAAATGGCTAAACCGGCTGTAGCGATTATGTCCAGAGTCCCGTCAGTTGTGGGTAAGAGCCGCCTGGGCGGTGTCCTGACACCGGCCCAGCGGGAGGCTTTGCAGTGGGCCTTTCTTGAGGACACTTTGGAAAAAGTAAGGCAGCTGACTGAATATAAATGCTTTATAGCCGTGACTCCGGCTGGAGAAGCCAACAAATTGGCGCAGTTTGCGGATCCTGGCGGGGAAGTTATCCTCCAGCCTGAGGGCAGCCTGGGGCAGCGCATGCTTGGCATCGCCTGTGAGCTGCTTGCCCGCGGCTATTCCCCTGTCGTTCTGATAGGAACGGATGTGCCCTCCCTGCCGCCCTGTTTTTTGCTGGAAACGCTAAAATTGCTTGAACATTATGATCTGGTACTTGGTCCGGCTCTCGATGGCGGATATTACCTGATTGGTATGCGAAACCTGGTGGAAGGGGTTTTTAACGATATTGACTGGGGTACTGAAACGGTTTTAGAAAAAACCCTTTCTTTTTGTAACAGGAACAACCTGACATACAGCCTGCTGTCCCGCCTGATGGATATAGACCGGCCGGATGACCTCCTGGCCGTGGCGGAACAGTTTAAACTAGAACAAAAAGAGTCGATGCCGGTTCCTGTAAGGACCATTCAGTTCTTAAAATCTATTGGGAGGATGAATTAACTTGAGCAGCTATTACAACCCCGCCGACCTGGCCAAATTCCCCACCATAGGTGAGGGGGCGCCGGAGCTCTGGGAGAAATTCATGGCTTACTACAGCGCGGTATTCCAGGAAGGAGCCCTGAGCACCAGGGAAAAAGCGCTGATCGCCCTGGCGGTGGCCCACGCCCTGCAGTGTCCATACTGTATCGAGGCTTACACCAGGGAAGCCCTCGAAAATGGCTCCAACGAGGAGCAGATGACCGAAGCCGTTCACGTGGCTGCGGCCATCAGGGGAGGGGCTGCCCTGGTTCATGGCGTGCAGATGAAAAATATCGCCGGCAAACTTGGATTTTAATAGATAGGAGACAGCAGGCAATTGAGTTTAAGATTAAAAACACAGCAACGCCAGCTCAGCGACAGTGAAAAACAGCTGCAGTGTCTCAGGACGGTCGCAAAGGTAGTCCCTTTCAGAGAAAGACTTATGGAAGCCGGGCTGTTGCCACTTGTCAGCAGCGGCATATCTGTAATGCAGGTGAACTTGGGCAAGGTCTGCAACCTGTCGTGCAAACACTGCCACATGGATGCCGGGCCTACAAGAACTGAGTCGATGAGCAGGGAAACTGCGGCCAGCTGCCTGGCCGTCCTGAACAAAAACGCTATCCCCGCACTGGATATAACCGGCGGCGCACCGGAACTAAATCCTCACCTGACTTGGTTGATAGAAGAGGCCGTCAAACTGGACCGAAAGGTTATGGTACGCACCAATCTCACCGTGCTGGATCAGAAAGATTATGCCCAAATGGCTGAGTTCTACGCAATTCACGGGGTAGAAGTTATTGCCTCCCTGCCGTACTACCTGGGCAAGAATACTGACCGGCAGAGAGGGGACGGCGTTTTTGACACTTCTATCCGCGTGTTGCGGCATTTGAACAAACTGGGTTACGGCCGGGAACAAAGCCAATTGCGGCTCAATCTGGTTTATAATCCAGGTGGAGCGTTTCTGCCGCCAGCCCAGCATGCCGTTGAGTCTGACTTCAAACGTGAATTAATGAACCGCTATGGAATTGCTTTCACCAGACTTTTCACCATCACGAATGTGCCTGTTGGCAGGTTTTTAATTTTTTTGAGCGAGAGTGGAAACCTGGAAGATTATCTGGTTCGCCTGGCAGGCGCTTTTAATCCCGCCGCCGCCGGGCAGGCCATGTGCCGGAGCCAGATTTCAGTAGGATGGGACGGCCGTTTGTATGACTGTGATTTCAACCAGGTGTTGGAGATGAACTGTGATCCGGAATCATCTCAGCATATTGATAAGTTTGATATAAAAACATTGAGAAACCGCAGGATTATTACGGAAAATCACTGCTATGCCTGTACGGCTGGTGCGGGCTCCAGTTGTGGTGGAGCTGTAGTGGTGTAGGGTACATAAAAATTGTTTATTCTTTTGTAATCACTGGAGATGACGTATGAATTTACCCAACAGCCTGACTATAGCCAGATTAATACTTATTCCAGTATTTCTACTGGTAGCTTCGATGAAGTTCCTTTATGCTGATTACGCGGCTGCGGGGATATTCTTATTAGCGGCGCTGACGGACAGCCTTGACGGGTATTTCGCCAGAAAGAAAAATGAGGTAACCCAGCTGGGTAATTTCTTGGACCCTGTGGCTGATAAAATTCTCATTACAGCTGCTCTGATCAGCCTGGTGGAAATGGGCCGACTGCCAGGCTGGATAGCCATAATAATTATAAGCAGGGAAATTGCAGTAACCGGATTTAGAGCTCTGGCAGCGGCAGAAGGGACCATTATTTATCCCAGCCGCCTTGGAAAGATCAAAACTGTTGCACAGGTTGTAGCTGTAGTCGCCATTTTTTTGAGGAACTATCCCTTCAATATTATTCATATTTCTTTTGGGTATATTGCTGTGGCTTTTGCCTTAGTATTTACTATCTGGTCAGGCTTGGATTACTTTTGGAATTTCAGTTTCTTTAAAAACAGAGAATTATAGGCAGAACTAATTAATGCAATCGTAAACGCATATTCTTCTTTATTCATTTGCTAATGGTAATATAAAACCTGAATAAGGGATGCAAAATACTGCTATTAAATTACTTTCCATGGGCGGTTACCGGGAGGTGTCGTTTTAGCAATGGGGAGAATGGTCGGCTATAAGTTCTTTCTGTTCCTTCCAGGGGACATATTTTAGGGAGTTACGGATTTGATGGATTATACATAGCTGGATTTCAGTCTTGGGAAATACTGTGTTTATCGCTTTGGAGAACCGGTCTTTGAAGAGGTTCTTGAGCATGTTGTGTACGACTTCTACGGTCTCACATTCTCTGGCCAGTTCTTTGATGGTTTTGTCCGCATAGTCTTGAATAAATGGTCATCTCCTTTATAAAGTAAGCAAAAATTTAATAACTATTCTCTCCCAGACTAATGGTAGGGAAAGAAACTTATTAAGGAGGTACGAACAGCATGGAAAACCAAGAGATTACTAACGCTTTAAACCTTTACCTTAGGCCTCAAAGCTTCCCCGTAGCCGTAAAAATGTATGTTTCTTTAGATGATCTTCCCGAAAAAATAAAAGTCGCCGGTCGAGACCTTAAAATGCAGCTTACAAACTGCCAAGCCATGGGGATGGCCAGGCTCCAGGGGCGAAGCATCGCCATCACGGCGGATGACGTGAACTGTCCTTTTGGGGCGGTAACCCTAGGCTTTTTACCACCCAAAGAAGGTTTCCTGGACGGAAGCGTTGCCGCAAAACGCTCTTTTCAAAGCAAGGATGCAGAGGCGCGCAACGCGCAAGGGTTATGCAGGTTTGAATACCAAAAATACAAGGCGGCGGTTTATGCCACCCTGGAAAGAGCGCCCTTCCAACCCGATGTTATAGTAATATACGGTAATTCAGCACAAGTGATGCGGCTTGTCCAGGGCTACCTTTATCAAACAGGAGGCTACTTAAACTCCCAATTGTCAGGCTGTTTTGACTGTGCTGACAGCGTGACCAAAGCGATTGCCACCGGCGAACCCCAGGTGGTATTACCCTCCAATGGCAACCGGGTTTTTGGCGGCGCCAAGGATTCAGAAATAATATTTTCAATGCCTTACCAGAAAACGCAACAGGTTTTAGAAGGTCTGAAACGCACTCACGACAGCGGGTTTTGGAGATATCCCATCCCCAACTATTTATTTAAGGCCCAAATACCGCTCCACGAAGCCGAACTACTGGACTACCTTAAAGAATAACCGAAACGTCAAAACACCAGGCGGGATGCTTACCGGCAGGAATTTTCGCAAGCCCATAACTGAATGAATTGATAGCGCTTTGTAGGGTTTAAGGTGATGAGGGTGGATGATCATAAATTCGAATATTCTGTCCGTTTTACCGGTACCTTATTACTCCTATAGATAACATTTATACCAGTGCACAAAAAAAACTCCCTTTAATAGGGAGTTTTTTTGACAAGTACTACCATAGCTATATGCTGGAAAAAATCATCAGATACGCCCCGCTGCCGGACGACAAAGGAGGTTTAGTATATCCACTTTTTATTTATATTTCTCATGCTTAATCCAAATAACACGATACTAATCCTGCAAGCATGGAGAAGCTTAGCCATGGTGGAATATAACCGTTCATGTTTATGGATGTTTTCATAATGTCAGCCCCGTAAGTAAGAGGTGAACGTGGTTCCCGTATTTATTCTCAAATCCTTTACTGAATTACGGTGCTGTTCAAAAAACTGCCTGGTTGATTCACAACAGTCAGCATTATATGTGAATACCAGGGCTTTTGCGGGCGGCCCGCTATTTACCGCGTTGGAGCTGTCAGGTTGTGGAGGCATGGATTGATTGCCGGATGCAGCAGAATCCACAGGCGCCTGCTGCCTGACGGCGCTGTTTTGTCTGGAGGAGCAGGCTGATATTACAAGTAAAAAAAAGAAAAGCAGTCATCAAGGAAGCTTTGCTGACTGCTTTTCAACTATTACCACCTCACATGATTTATTGTGATCTTTGTTAAGCTCCTACGCCACTAGCGTAAGAACCAGGCCATCGCGGGAGCCTGAACGAGGGTATTAATCTCTAATATGGCTACCACTATGCCCGCGCACAGTGTAGCGGCTTTAGCCCCATATTGCCCCGAAGATCAGTCCCGCAACCGTAGACAGCCCGATTACAAGGGAAATAAAAATCAAGGTTTTTTTAGTACCCAATATATGCCTGATTACAATCATGTTCGGCAGGCTCAGCGCCGGCCCTGCCAGCAGAAGAGCGAGCGCCGGCCCCTTGCCCATGCCGCTGCCCAGCAGGCCCTGCAGGATGGGCACCTCGGTCAGGGTGGCAAAGTACATGAAGGCGCCTACAACAGAGGCAATCAGGTTGGCGCTGAGCGAGTTACCACCGACCAGCGTCGAAATGTACCTGGCAGGAATAATTCCGGTGTCGGCGTCCGGCCTGCCCATCAAGAAGCCGGCAATCAGCACGCCCCCAAGGAGCAAAGGAAAAATCTGCTTGGCAAAGCCCCAGGTGGAGTCCAGCCATTCCAGCATTTCGTCTTTATTGAACCATGTTTTTAACATAATCGCCAGTAACGCCAGGAAGAATACAGTCAGGTACCAGTGCACCTGGTATACAGCGTTGAACAGGCCTACGGGCTGCGGCGGCTTGCTCCAGGCCGCAAAAATTAGTATAAAGACCATCGTGGCGAAATACACCGTGTACTGCCCCAGTGAACGGCTGTCCTCAGGTGGCGGCGGCAAATTAAGCGCCGCCGCTTCTTTTGCTTTCTCTTCTTTCAAGAAGAAAATGTGCATTAACAGCCCTATTATTACAGAGAAAAGCACCGCCGCGACCGCACGTGCAATCCCCAGGTCAGGCCCCAGCACCCGTGCTGTGAGAATAATAGCGAGGACGTTAATCGCCGGGCCGGAATATAAAAATGCTACGGCCGGGCCGATGCCCGCGCCCCTTTTGTAAATCCCGGCAAAAAGCGGCAGGACGGTACAGGAGCAAACCGCGAGCACTGTACCTGACACCGAAGCCACACTGTAAGATAAGATCTTATTTGCACCGGCTCCAAAATATTTTAACACCGATGCCTGGGACACGAATACCGCTATGCCCCCGGCGATAAAAAAGGCTGGCACCAGGCAGGTCAGTACGTGCTTTTGGGCATAGTCCTGGAGCATGTAAAACGCCTCCAGGATAGCTGACTGTACGCGCGGGTTCTGAAAGGGAATATAGAAGGACAATAAAAAGATGCCCAGCATAATCAGAAATTTATCGCGTTCTTTCACTAAAAGGACCTCTTTTCATAGACAAACTGGTAATAAGTAATTTTTTCGCACGCCATACCAATAAACAGATTAAATTTCTTGACTAATATATTTCTTTATGTCTTCCTTCTTCGGTACCTTTCCGGTAACTTTGACCTTACCGTTAATTACCAGGCCCGGTGTCAGCATTACGCCGGCTTCAACAATTTCATCCAGCTTTTCTACCTTCTTTACGTCGATGCTAATGCCCATTTCCTCAACAGTTTCAACTACCGCCTTGTACAGAGCCTTACATTTCGAACAACCTGGCCCCAGGACTTTGATTTCCATATCACATTACCCCCTTTTTAGATTGATTAATAATAGTATATTATAATATTGTTATTAATTAAATATCAAATAGTATTTCGTTTTCTTAAATAGCTTTACACTGTTTTGCGGTGGATACTAAGCCATACCTCCCAGGAGCGATATCAACATAAGTATATTATCATATTTTAATATTGTTGAAAAGATGGATTCATGAGCGTCTTCCAATAAAAAAGTAACAATTACTGCAGAGGCCAAAAGCAGGAATGAAAAGGTCGGTAAATCTCTAAGGCTCGGGGTTGGTGAGATGGATACTGTGCTGTAGAAAAGAGCTTCTTAAGGAAGAAAAGAGGGAAGATAACGTGGCAGGGCAAGAACGGAAGAGCATCAGGAGGTGGTCAACAAGGCAGCAAAAGTGATAAGGGTGGAGAATGACCTGGGTCTGCGAATATTTATAACGATAGCTGGCCGTCAACCCTTCTTTTTTTTAGATCCTCAAGTATGGCTATACTCTCTTCCATCTGGCCGGCAATGATTCTATCAAGCAGGTCTAAAAGGGAAAATATTTCGCGGTTATTAACCTTGTAAATAACCTTAAGCCCATCTTTGCGTGAAGATATGATACCCATCTTTTTTAACTGCGCCAGATGTTGAGAGGTGTTTGACTGCTCAGTATCAACCAGCTCGATAATCTCACATACACAGCGCTCACCCTCCCGCAGGGATTCAAGGATATTTATACGGGTCGGGTGCGCCATGGCTTTTAAAATGCCCGCTTTGTTTTGCGTCAGTTTATCTTCCAGCATATTTATAATCTCCTAGCTTAGCTAAAAAGTTTAATTTATAATATCCTGTATTAATTATATAATTGTTATTGAATATTGCAAGCACATGAAGGTGTAATAAAATGTTCTTGTAGAATAAGAGATTTTTTCAGGGGGATGTTTCCTTTAATTAACATAAAACCCTCCTAGATTTTTACTTTGAAGGGCAACTAGATTATGATATTATAATAACGTTATAAACTAATGAGGGGAGTTCTTTACCTATGAGGAAGATTATCTATGCCGTGGTAATGATTTGTATCATGGTGGTGTTGTCAGCCTGTTCTTCCAACTCAAAACAAGAACCAGCCGCAAACCAAACCTCTGCTGCTGTACAGCCTGCCGATCCGGTTCAGCTCAGCGGGGAAGTTGTGGCGAATGTTGCTCAACCCTCCCAAAACGACCAGCTTCCTGGCAGCAGCCAGGCCAGCGCTGAAGTTGCGGTAACCGAAAAAACCGGCCAGGAAAACAATGAATCAGATAAATCCGGCGGCCTGCAGGCCGCCGTACCCGATAATACAGGTCAGCTCCAACCCGAAAATAAAGTTGAGAATAAAGCTGAAAATAAAGCCGTCCTACCCGCAAAAGTTTATGTTTTCACTAATAATAACGGTTGCTGTGAGGCGACAAGGCAGAAGTATGCGGAGTACAGGAAAGAAGTTGAAGCGGTTGAGAGCAAATACGGAAATCTGGTACCGTTCACGTGGTTCGATATAGGCATAGGCGATGTCGCCTACCAAAAAGAATTACAGCGATACGCGAAAATCTTCGGAATTAAGACCCTCCCGGCCATCGTTGTTGTCGACGCGAGCGACAATGTCATTGTCAAGCAAGCGGCTCCTCTGAATATGGCTGAGATTGACAAGGTTTTCGGGGGGATGAATTAATGGTCCCATTCATTAACGAGCTAACAATCAGTGCTGCCATTATTGCGGGATTGCTGGCCGGCCTTAGCCCCTGTACCCTGCCTACTGCCGCCCTTGTGGTAGGTTATGTGGGGGGATCAGGAGAGGTCAGCAGGTTGAGGTGCTTTGCCCTGACACTCTCTTTCGTGACAGGCATTTCGCTCACTTTGGCCGTATTTGGGTTAATTGCTTCCGGAGTAGGTACGGTGCTGCAGCACCTTTCGTTTATATATTTGATCCTGGGCATTCTTATGGTTGTAATGGGCTTGGTTGCCGCGGGTATTTTACCCTGGGATTTTGGTTTTGGGCAGGACTCGTTGAAGTTTTTTTCCGGTTCACGCGGTGGCATGATCGGGGCTTTCCTGCTGGGGATACCATTTGCGCTGCTCGCCTCGCCCTGCACCATTCCAATAACCACGGCAGTGCTGGCTCTGGCCGCAACCAAGGCGGACCTCTTTTTTGGCTTCTGGTTTCTTCTTTTTTACGCAATGGCAAGGTGCCTGCCCCTTTTACTGGTAGGGACCTTTACCGGCTTATTAAAATCTGTGTTAAAGGGACAGGCTTTTTTAAATGGCCTGCAGAAATTCAGTGCTCTTGTACTGATAGGGTTGGGAGTGTATTTTATATTCTTTGTTTAGACGTATAGTTTCCAATACGTTATTTTAGTTCTAATAGATTATTATAAGCAAAGGGCAGTATCAGCAAAACTCTGATCTGTCCTTTTGATTATCCTGCATCCCAGAGGAACCTCATATTCTGATTGATTCGCAAAGAATTGCTTATAATATAAAAAAAGGACTTAATGAACGGAGGAAATCTGATGGTTAACCACTCAAGCGGATGTCTCTATGAGCTTGCCACTTTCGCGGGAGGGTGTTTCTGGTGTATGGTGGCGCCTTTTGAGGAGGTGAGGGGAGTAGTCAGAGTCCTACCCGGTTATACGGGCGGCAACAAAGAAAATCCCACTTATAAAGAAGTCTGCTCGAGTGATACGGGGCACTACGAGGCGGTGCAGGTTACCTTTGATCCTGCCCTGAACCCATACGAGGAACTGCTTGATGTATTCTGGCGGCAGATCGATCCTACAGACAGGGGCGGTCAGTTTCATGACCGGGGACCTTCTTACCGGACTGCCATATTCTATCACGATGAGCTGCAAAGAGAAAAAGCTGAGGCATCGAAAAAAGATCTCAGCGACAGCAAAAGGTTTGGTGTGCCCATAGCTACACAAATTCTTCCCGCGTCAACTTTCTATACCGCCGAAGAGTACCACCAGGACTACCATAAAAAGAATCCGGCTCATTACAAACAATATCGCAGCGGTTCGGGGCGCGACGCTTATATTGAAAAATACTGGCACTCTGAAAAAAAGCCCGATCAAGAAATTTTAAAAAATAAGCTTACGAAAATGCAGTATGAAGTGACGCAAAAAAACGCTACAGAGCCGCCCTTTAAAAATGAATACTGGGACAACCGTCGTAATGGAATATACGTTGATATCATTTCAGGTGAACCGCTTTTTAGTTCCAAAGACAAATTTGATGCCGGCTGCGGCTGGCCCAGTTTTACCAGGCCGCTGCAAGGGGAAAACATTAAGGCGAAGGAAGATTTGAGCCACGGCATGATGCGCAACGAGGTACGGAGCAAAAATAGTGATTCGCACCTCGGCCACGTTTTCAAAGACGGGCCGGCCCCTGCCGGGCTGCGTTACTGCATCAATTCCGCTGCCCTGCGCTTTATACCGGAGGAAGACCTTGAAAAAGAAGGATACGGTGAGTATACCGCCCTGTTTAAATAGATATAGAAGTTTTTATCCATGGTAAACAGGCACGGTAAAGGAAAAGCTGCTTCCCTCGTTGATCTTGCTTTCCGCCCAAATCCTGCCCCCGTGGGCCTCAACCAGGCTTTTGGCGATGGCCAGCCCAAGGCCCGCGCCGCCTCCCGAGCGAGAGCGAGAATGATCGGAACGGTAAAACCGTTCAAAAACATTGGCCAATTCATCAGCCGTAATCCCGTCGCCTGTGTCTTTTATTGAAAAAACCACGCTGCCATTGGTCAGCCTTGCTGCTAATGTGATCATTCCGCCAGGTTTGGTGAAGCGCAATGCATTGCCCAAAATATTTAACAGGACTTGCACTATCCGGTCGGGATCAACATTCAAGGTGGGTAAGCCCACGGGAATTTCCACTGAGAAATTGATATTCTTTTGCCTGGCGTCGCTGGAAGAAAGCACGGCTACTTTTTCAACCAGTTCCTCTACCCGGACCTCCCGGTGGTTTAAACGCAACTCTCCGGCTTCCGCCAGGCTGATTTCCTGCAGGTCATTTACCAGCCTGGTAATGCGCAATACCTCGTCGTGCATTGAAATGATTGTCTCAGGCGACGCTGATATAACTCCTTCCTGCATTGACTCAAGGTTGCCCCTTAAAATGGCCAGAGGAGTTCTTAGTTCGTGGGCGGTGTCCGCGAGCAGGTTCCTCCTGAGCCTCTCGTTCCGCTCCAGACTTTCCGCCATATTTAGCGATGGCAGAATTCCCGGAAGCCGGCGAGC